>CAZORO010000484.1:0-4552 GCA_964581845.1 uncultured bacterium | reverse complement strand
CAGTTCCATGAGTGCCTGGTTGAAGTCTCTCGCCATTCCTGAGGGGATCAATTCAACCTTCACCTCCCAAGCGGATGCCGATGCGATCTCCGCTCCAAACATCTTTGTCTTTTCCAAGAATGTCGATGGTGGCGATAGTGCCTGTCGGCGTGATAGCGCCTTGACGTCTGTCTACAATGGATTTGCTTACAAATATGGTGTCTATGTTCGCGATACTGATGCCTCGGCGACCAATCTGAACTTGGGGATGGTTCTCCTTGGCACTCCCAATGTGAGTGCTACGGGAGTCAACATGGCTGCCGCATCGGAATGGGAGATGGCTGAAGATTCGTTTATCGTGCCTCTCGGATACACCAAGGCTACCTTGCAACTGCGCGTAGGGGGATCCATCCCCGCTGCCTTGCAACTTGATAGCGCCTTCGTGGAAGACATCACCCAGAAAGACCGGATGACCAATGGCGGTTTCGAAAACTCCGATTCCCGTGTCCTACTCTGGGATACCTTCGCGGTCGGCGGTGACACCACCACGGCCACCATCAGTAACGACTCTCATAAAGGCAACAATGCTCTCCTACTCCAGAGAACCGCTGGTGGCGGGGATGCCGGTATCAACAAGGATGCCCACCTTCTTCCTTGGAATGGCGCTGACAAGATGGAAGTTACCTTCTACGCCAAGGATGATCCTACCCTGGCTACAGGAGAACATCTCCTAGTCATGGTGTGCTGCTGGGATAGTGGCGGCTCATTCTTGGGTTGCGAGGCCTACAACCTGGAGGTTGGTGCGAGTGCGTATAAACTCTGCGGTGCGGTGTATTCACCCCCAGCCACCACCGCCAAAGTGACAGTTGGCTTCCGCATTGTGAATTCCTCCGGCGCCGCGATGACCGGCGATGTGCTCATCGATGATGTAGTCGTGGGTGATCTGGATGAGGGCTTCCCCACGAATATTCACCCCGAGCACACCGAAGGGAATATCCTGACCAACCCCGGTTGGGATCTGACTACGGGAAGTGCCTCCATGGATGGCAACTTTGATGATGGAGTCACCTTCACCGATTGGCAGGTCTATGCCATCAGCGGTGATACCGCCACCTTCACCTCCGAGGCCGCTGGGGATGCGATCTCCTCCCCCAATATCTTCACATTCACCAAGCACACCACTGGTGGGGACAGCGCTTGCCGCCGTGACACAGCCATGACTGCTGTGACTCCCTCCTTTATCTACAAGTATGGTGTTTATGTACGTGACCTGGACACCACGCCGACGACGATGAATCTGGGTATGGTTCTGTTTCCCCCACCTCTTGCTTTCGCCACGGGGGTGAATCTGGAGGCTTCCACCGCCTGGGAACTCGCCGAGGATTCATTCCTGGTGGATAACGACCATAGTATGGGTTCCTTCCAACTGCGTCTGAGTGGAAGTGTTCCCGCCTCCCTGCAGTTCGACAGCGCTTTCATCGAGGATGTCAGCCTGAAGAACCGCATGATCAATGGCGGCTTTGAGAACTCCGATTCCCGTGTATTGCTCTGGAATCCCTTTGCCGCGGGTGGCGATGCCGTGACAGCCTCGCTGAGCAATGATTCCTACGAGGGAACAAACGCCCTCCTGCTGGAAAGAACCGCGGCGGGTGGAGATGCGGGAATCAACAAAGACCTCCATCGTTTGCCCTGGAAGGGTGACAACAAGATGGAAGTCTCTTTCTACGCCAAAGATAAACCTACTCTTGCAACTGGCGAGCACCTCCTTGTGATGGTCTGCTTCTGGAATAGTATTGATGCCATCGTTAGCTGCGAGGCATACACACTGTCGGCCGGTTCAAGTGCCTACAAGATGAATGGCCATGTCTATTCGCCCCCAGCCTCCACCACCAAGGTGACGGTTGGCTTCCGGATCGTGGATGCCAGTGGCGCCGCGATGACTGGAGATGTGCTCATCGACGATGTGGTCGTGGGCGATCTGGACGATGGTTTCGAACCACGCCTGGAGCCCACCGCCATTACCGACTGGGCCCAGTATTGATTGAAGAGGATGCAACGCGGCCCCGGCGGGGTGTGTGCAGGCACCCCGCTGGGGCGGTGTTAGGCAGTGCGGTTGAGAACGGAGGACAAATCCCCAATACCTGGTAGGATTGGATTTCACATTTTTTTTTACAGGAGTAAACTCTATGAAGAAGCCCATGGGTAAAAAACTTGGTTTCACCCTCATCGAACTCCTCATCGTGATCGCGATCATTCTGATCCTGATCTCGATTGCGTTACCCAACTTTCTCGAGGCCCAGACCCGCGCCAAGGTCACTCGCTCCATGACCGATATGCGCACCATCGGGATCGCGATTGAGGGGTACTATCTCGATTTCAAAAAGTACATTCCCTGGGCGGGTACTCCGACCTTCAAATCCCGTTTTATCCTGTTGACTACACCGCACGCCTATATGAAAGAGGTCTATGACGATATTTTCAATGCAGATGGGCAGCCCTGGTTGCACTTGGGGATCAAGTATTCCGAAAGTGATGCGCAACAGATGAAGACCTTCGACTATGTCAATCACGCGGAGTACGAGAAAGCGGATCGCAATAAGACCGAGATAAGAGACCAGACGGGAAAGCTAGGACAGGTGATCCGCTCGGCTTACCACTTGCGTGGCTTTGGTCCGGACCGGGATAATGATTCTGGTTCTGGCGCCCCCTATCATGGCCCGATCCCTTATTCGCCCACCAATGGCACCACCAGTAATGGTGACCTGAAGATGTTCCAGGGGCAGGTTTTTGGACGTTGAAGTAGGGAAAGGTTGAGAAGAAAATAGAAAAAAAACACTCTATTCTCTCTCAGGGCTTCAACAACCTTAAGCCCGGCACCAGGCGTTCCAGATCGATCACCTGTGGAAGTTCCGGCGGCGGACCCACTGGTCCTTCTGGGAAGGGACGGAAATCCCTGATAACCGCTACCTCATCGCAGATTGGGAACTTGTGACAATTCACGCAGTCCGACCACACCTTACGCGGCAGCAGGTTTTTGTCGATAACCCGGAACCCGAGTGAGAGGAAGAATTGGGTAGCGTAAGTGAGCGCGAAAACCCGTCCCACTCCCAAACGCTCCGCATCGGCCAGGAGTGCTTGTCCGATGGCTTTCCCGATTCCCCGCCCATGATAGTCAACATGAACTCCCAGCGAGCGTATCTCGGCCAGGTCCTCCCATAAGATATGAAGTGCCCCGGCGCCAATCACCACGTCTCCATCCACACAAACCTGAAAATCCCTCACGTTCTCGTAAAGCACCGAAAACGGCTTTGGCAACATAACCCCCGTCTCAACATGCGGATCGATCAGGGCCTTGATCCCCGGAACATCCTTGACCTCCGCGGGACGGATACACCAATCCACGGGTGGAGTTCCCTCGACAGGAAGGCGTGGATCAACTTGATGCGCTAATGTTGTCATCTCTTTATGTGTGTGTTGATTCTTGCAGCCGGACCATTCCCGGTTAGACAAGGAATCCTTTCTTCCGCAGAAACGCTACCGAGCGTTCCATTACATGATGCTTGCCCTCAAAGTAGGATTGCTCGGCATCTTGGCCCTCAACTTCAATGCTACAGGGGCCATTCCATCCCGCCTTGTGCAGTACCTCGAAATAACGATCAAAGGGAACCTTTCCCTCGCCAAGGGCGGGGAAGGTAAAATCCTGGAACTTACAGAGACTGTCCTTGAGGTGCATGTGCGCAAGGCGCGGGACCACCTTCTCCAGCTCGGTGGGGCCATCGAGTCCTTGATTGTAGTAATAGAGGTTGGCGGTATCAAAGTTTGCACGAAGCGGGAATCCGGGGAAATCATTGGCAACACGCCAGAACACCTCGGCGTTATCGAACAAGGGGGGGTGCAGCTCCAGGGCGAGCTCAAAGTGGAACTGAGAACAGTAATCGAGCACTGCTGGGAAGATTTTGTAGGCTTCCTCCAAGGGTTTGTTCCAGGTCACCGAGAGATCCACCACCTTCAACCCCAAACGGTCAGCCACATCGAACTTGACCTTGTCCAGGGCGAATAGCTCCTTGTCGATGTTCTCGACAAACACGAAGCCTGTCGTGGCGGTGATCCCATATCGCGAAAACAATCCTTTGAGACGATCCACCTGGGTGGGATCCCACTTGTCCAGGTCTGCAAGTGTTTGGGGAAGATCGAGAATTCCGGGGAAGGTATCAACGCTGATCTCGATTTGATCGATTCCCAGTCTGGAAATCCCATCCAATGCGGCAATGAGGCCAAAAGGGTGATAGCAATTGGTAAAAACTTCGATCGACTTCGGCACTTTCCATACCTCCATGGGGCAATATAAACCTTCAACACCAGTCTTGTGACAATCCCAAAACTTTATTGGACTATCTTAGCCGAGATTCCCTTTCCGTTAAGAGGTGTTTTCACAAGATGATTCTCCTATAGGAATTCTTCATGATACGAAATTCAGACTTTACATTATCGCCCATTATTGTATGATCTTAATAGGTTAAATTCACTTGGCTTAGAGATGATAACCTTATACAGATTCTCGGACAGGTTACTG
>CAZORO010000483.1:0-4552 GCA_964581845.1 uncultured bacterium | reverse complement strand
GATATCGATTGGTCTCGAAAGGTTACGGATATCATAGAGGACCTCGGAAGCGGTTCCAGTATCAATACAGGGGGAGTCCGGCAGTAATTTGTATTGGGAACCGAAACTCGGATCTACATCGATATTCCCTTTGCCCGCGAAACCTCCAACGATATTGCTGTAGGTCACATTCGCGGAGCCGGTCGGAGCCGAGATTGGGTTCCGAATAATACTATTAAGAATTGTAAGATTTTTACTAGGAGAGATACCATCAAATTCATCCTCATGTCCTTGAACCGAGTTATTAGCGATTGTGCAGTGGATCAAGGCTAACGGCGATTCTTGGTACAGGGCAATTGCTGTGTATTGCGGTGGTAAGAGCTCTCCAGAATATGGAACATGGATGTTCTCAACGATAAGGCAATTAATCAGCTTCAGAAGGTCATTACTAGGCGAATGATCAATCGCACCGCCAAAGTTGCTTCCACCATTCTTTCGAAAGACGCAGTTTATCAAGGTCGTATCCGCCCTTGATTGCAAGCCTACACCTGAACACTCCTCAAAAAAGAACCCATCGATCCACGTGGTGGCTTCAGTCCTCATGGCTGAAGTGGTTGCATCCCCTCGAATAATCGTTTTGTGATTCCACCAGTCTCGATGTTCCGGATCGGAGGGCGATTCATTACCTGAAAAACCGCCGTAGAGCTTTAATTGTTTATCGATAACAATTGGCGCTGTATCATGATATGAACCTTCCATCACCCAGATAATGTCTTCATCAGTGGCACTATTTACGCCATGATTGAAACCAACTGCATCCGACCAAGAAGTTCCTCCATTTTCATTGCTCGCTTGCTTGGAAACATATATCGTTCTTGCTTCAACCTTAGTCAAAATCAACATGACAAGAAGAATATATATCACAATATATTTACCCAACATAATCTCTTGTCTTTTTCGCATCTCTATATCTCCTTCAATCTTTTGGTCCTTTGGCTACATGAGACCCATCTCTCATTGGCATTGCCTTCATTTCGGCAAAATAGTGTTTCTCTTCATTGTCCCAATTCAATTTTCAGAGAAGAGCTTCTCCTGCTCTGTGGCAAGTGGGAGATACAAGTAGAAGTCAGCTGCCATATAAGGATTATAAGCATCACCTGGAGCTCCGGTCCAGGCATCAACACCACGCCACTGAAGAATGGCGCCAGCGGTGTAAAAACCTGAAGCGTACTCATGGCTAATGAAAGGGATCTCATTCGCCTGTCTTGGAGACATGGTATGCCTAACCAGCTCGCCCACGAGTTGCACTCGTGGGCGGAACCCTTCTGGCGGAGTTGAACTCCGCTGGGGGTTACGGCCAAGTATTGCTGCGTGGGAGTACAACTCCCACAGAAGGGCCCGGTTCGGGAGTGCAACTCCTGGACCAGCTGTTGATCCGTGAAAAGGCTCCTCGCTCGAAGGTCATCCTCACCACGGGATTTCTGGAAAAAGACCTCAGGGACCACCTTCAAAAACTTGGAATCTCAAAGATGGTCAATAAACCTTATTCCTTTGGAGAATTGGCTTTCGCGATCCGTGAGAGTCTCGACACTCCTATAGTTTCATGATTTTTGTTTGTAAATCAGCAACACGCTGGAGGGGGCTTGATCCAGACTCACCTGTACCCCAATTTCCATGAATTCCTTCCCGGTGATGACTCTCTCTTCAGTGGCATCGTGAAGAGTGTAGTTGGCGTTTGGATCGAGACCGCGTGGGTGCAACCGTCCGGTTTCACAGATACTCTTGGGACGCCGGAAGATCATCAGCATCCCCTCTCCCAGATCCGGACGGTCGAACTGCCAGCCGATCCAGGCATCCTCGGCCTGGGAATATTCAGTCAAGGGGTAGTAATCGCCAAGATAGTACTTTTGGATTCCCTTGTACTCGGCGAGGAGCTGTTTGACGATTTCCGCGCCGAATTCAGAGGGAGCTTGCTGCTTTTGAGCGGCATCTCCATTCCCGAAGAGCTCGAAACAAACGCTACTGGAGATCGTCGAACGCCAGGCATACTCCCCATCACGCGCGGGACGGATCGCGCCGGTGGAATTAAATGGTACCCAGAATGAAATGCCGTAGGTGTGGCATTGTTTTGTGGTTGGACTCGCGGGGTAGTCGGTCCGCCAGAAAGGAGTGGCGCGTCCCATAGTCTCCAGATCAATGCGCCGTCCCCCACTCGCACAATTATCGATGATGAGTCCTGGATGTCTTGTGAGGAGCTCATCCCAAAAGGCGTATAGACCCTCAACCCAGCGGATTTCGCTCATGCCTTGACGGTCGGGTGTGTCGTTCGCCCTCCAGAATTCCAAAGGGGCGATATTGGCGTCATGCCGGTAACAGTCCACGCCGAACTCGGTGATCAGGCTAGAGATAGTGTCCGTCAAAAACTTTCGCGCTTCTGGATTGGCCAGATTAAAGAGTCGGTCATTTTCCTTGATCTGATTCCGTTTGCTCTCCCAGATCACCCAGTCAGGTTCATTCTGCGAGGCTCCCCAGTTGTAGTTGCGTTTTTCCTTGGGGACCTCCAGGAGCCATTCAGCGTGTTCGGTGTACCAAGGGGTTCCCTCGCAGACTCGTTCCGGCTCAAACCAGAGCAACAGCTTGCGTCCAGATTGATGCAAACTGTCACTAATGGGCTTGAAACCCTCTGGGTAGAGATCCGATTTGGGACGCCAATCCCCCGCGGTCTGGAACCAAGGCCCCTTCCCGAACCATTCAGCGTCGATCCAGTAATATTCGATGGGAAGATCATTAGCGTTAATGGCCGCGATGTTAGCCAGGTGATCCGAGGCGGGTGTGCCGCCCCAGTTGCCATTCAGGATGGGCATCTCCAGCGGCTTACCGCCAGGCATGGGCCTGTGGTGCGCGAGGATGAACTGGCGAAAAAGGTTCTGGCCTCGCAGCCACTCGCCATCATAAAACAGCAGCGCGATGCGTGGTGTGCGGATCTCCTCGCCGGGATGAAGGATGAGGTGGGTATGCTCCATCCCAGCATGAATATGAACCGCACCTTCGTTATCCCGTGTGAAAGTGGTCAACCATTCCCCGGACCAGCCCACCGCCACAATGACTCCGTGCCTTTGACCTGTCTCGAGGTTGAAGAAGGGAAGGAAATCACTGGAGGATCTTCCCCCGCCCGGCTGGAAACTCGCCTTCGCGCCGCAATTGAGAACACGTGTCATGGGACGGAAATCCTCCATCGAGCAGGTGGCTCCCTTGGCGTAATGCAGGATAGGGTCACCCTCGATCTTGGGGAGGGTGATGTCGAGCGGCTGGATGGCCTCAATGATGGGTGTGTCCTGGGAGCTGGTGTTCTTGAGGTAGACCACCCACTCCACGGCGGGCAAATCCTTGTATTGCACCATCGCAATCCGTACCTCCAGACCGGTTACAGGATCATGGAAGGATTCGATCCTTGAGATGGGAGTATCCATAGCGGTGCCGCTAATGGCCTTGCGGGTCCAGGTGGAGAGAAATTTCGCTGATGAGGTTCCATTGAGGACAAAGGAGAAGGGAATCGAGGAACCCTCCGTGAGACTTTGATGGGCCCAGTCATGAGCTCTTTGTATTTCAGGCGCGGAGGGGATGACGGCGATTTGCAGCAGGGCGCTCAGCAGGATGGATTGCATGATGGCTCCTTCTTTTTCTAGGTGTGATGGAAAGACGCGATCGGAGTGGCGAATTCATTCGCTTTGTGTCACTCGAAAGAACGGTATAACAACCACCCCTATTAATGCGAATGAATTCGCTACTCCTTGAATCAGAATGTAATCGTTACTCTGTGAGTCTGTTGTTCACCACCCCCAACGATTGTAAAAATTGTAGTCCCACGAGGAGGGGTAAGCCCTGCGCCGGATAGCCTCCTTGCGGGGCATAATGGCTTTATCCTCCTGATACAGCATATGCGCCCAAGGGGAGTTCATGTCATGGTAGACACCAGTCCGCTTGTCCAGGGTGACAGTATCCCAGCCGGGGCTATAGGAACGGGTGTAAGGATCATATTCCCCGAAGAGAAAGGCCGAGGCCTCCGCCTCCTTGTTGAGCTCGATCTCCTCACGGAGGCGGTTGGCGACCGGTCCCATGCCATATCGCGACTTGATGGCCAAGGCCTGGAGTTCCACCTGTTTCTGACTTTGTTTTTGGGCGGATTGGTATTGAATCAGGTACGGCTCACAGCGTAGAGCCTGGGAAGACATGCTGGCGGGCGGGGCATACATCCATGACCGGGACTTGCTTTTGGCGGGCTTGGATTTCTTTTCGGGAATGGGTGCGGGTGTGGACACAGGCTCTTCATTCCGGTAGATCCATGGGGCAACTGGATCCGCCAGACCCCACAGGCCGAGGTGAGCTTCACGTGCCTTGGATTCGAGCTCCGCGAGGACGGGATCGGATCCATACCGGGTGTAGTGCCAGGCCAGTCCACGCTGGAGGAGCTCCTGATTCAGAATGAGTCCGTCCTCAAGGGTCACTACGCCCAGTGGTCTGCCACTCGTGTCGGTCCCAGACACATCGACAACGACCTGTTTCCCCAGGCACA
>CAZORO010000482.1:0-4556 GCA_964581845.1 uncultured bacterium | reverse complement strand
GCCCACATCGAGTTTACCGACAAAGACCGCGATCTCCCCGCCTTCCGGAAGGGCCTTGGCCATCTCCAAGGCGGCGGAACGGCCCGCTCCGATATTATCGGTGCCGATATAACACAACCGTTTACTATCTGGTGCATCCGAGTCTTGACAGATGACGGGGAAATGCTCCGCGGCCTGATCAAGCAAGGTTCCCAGTGATTGGGGACTGAGGGGAGAGATGGCCATGCCCTGGATACCTTTACTGATAAGGGCCTCCACAATCTGCTTTTGTTGGGCGGCGGTACTCTGACCAGGAACCTGAAAATCATAGTCTGCTCCCTCCTCCATTGCCGCTGTTTTCACACCCGCCCGTGCGATATCCCAAAACCTTCCAGAGACATTGATGACGAAGGCATAGACAGGTTTCCGTGAGGATGATGTGTCCGTTGCGGAGGTCAGGGTGGGATCGACAGAGGCACCTCCTCCACACCCTAAGAGAAGAAGCGGCATCATCAAGACAGCGGCCTTGCGGTAATCATGAAGTGGCCTCATTTCGCCGTCTCCCGGTCCATCAGGAAGACACTGTCCTCCAAAGTTGCCAGTTTCTCGTTAATGAAAGCCTCATATGAATCCACATTCTGCGGGGTCAGAACCTGGACAGGGACATAGATCAGCTTGTTGTCAGGAATGTCGGCGGGTTCACCACGATGCAGCTTAGCGAGCATTTTGATTGACTGATAACCGAACTCATAGGGTTGTTGAGCGACACTGCATACGATAGTGCCATTACGGATTCCCTCAAGAGTCTCGATATCCTCATCGAAGGCGATAATCTTGACTTGACGGCCGGGATTGTCTTTCAGAGCCATCACTGCCTGGGGGGCATTGTAGTTCCAGAGCCCTACAATCGCTTTCAGTTCAGGATACTTGGCCAGCGCCCGTGTGACATTCGCCTTGGCTGTGGGACGATCTACACGGTCGGTGAAGGGTTCCTCCACAAGCTGCAGGCGGGTGCCCTTAATCGCTTCCATGATCCCCTGGTAGCGTTCACGGGCATTGGCGACATCGAGTGTCCCGACAAAGATGGCGAACTGCCCCCCATCGGGCACGGCCTTGATGAGCTCACGTCCGGCGGTCCGTCCCGCCTCCACATTCTCGGTTCCGATGTAACAGACACGCTTGGAGTCCACCGCATCGGAATCCTGGCAAATGACTGGAAAATAACGTGAGGCTTCATCGATCAGGCGGCCAATCGACTCAGGGCTGATGGGCGAGATCGCAAGTCCGCTGATCCCCTTGCTGATCAGGGCTTCGACGATCTGCTTCTGTTGGGCGGCGGTGGCTTGTCCCGGCACCTGGTAATCGTAATCAACCCCTTCCTCGCTGGCGGCCTGTTTGACACCTGCGCGCGCGAGATCCCAGAAACGTCCCGAGTTATTGATCACAAAGCCGAAGACCGGCTTGCTCTCCCGCTTACCACAGGAGATTCCCAGGAGAACCATGAGGAGAATCAGGCCGGTTATCCAATACTTTTCTTTCATGTCGATACCCCTTGGTGTCCAGCCTAGGGTTTCAACCCTAGGCGTCATAGGCGTTTTTTTATTCCGCGCCCACCTTCTCCCGGATCCCTTTGCGGTATCTCCGCAGGCCCATTTTGGCCACGAGCATCTCGGCCAGTAATCCACCCATCGTGACCACCACTCCCAACGGGATCAAACCCACCAGCAGCTTCATTAGAAAGCCCAGGACACCCCCGGCGGGATGAGTGAATAAAACGATGATTAACGCGAGTAGACCGATCCCCGCCATGGTGAAACCAGCCCCGTAGAACAAGTGACCTGGCCTTTCGGCATAACGCGAGAGGGCCAGAATGGTGAGGCAATCCGAGAAACCCCTGAAGTAACGTTCCCAGCCATAGCGTGATTTCCCATGGGTGCGTGGTTGATGATGGACATCCACTTCGGTGACTTTGAAACCAAGATCAGCCGCGATCACAGGGATGAAACGATGCCACTCGCCATAAAGGGGAACTTCCTTGACCACCTCCGCACGGTAGGCTTTGAAGCCACAGTTGAAATCATGTAGAGGAACACCTGTCAGCCAACGCACGGTCTTATTGAATAAATGCGAGGCGCTGACTCGTATCTTGGGATCGTGACGGATCTTCTTCCAGCCCGAAACCAGGTCATACCCCTCATCCAGCTTCGCAAGGAAACGCGGGATCTCGTGTGGGTCATCCTGGTTGTCCGCATCCAGGGTGATCACCACCTCGCCCCTGGCCAGCTCGAAACCAGTGGCCAGGGCATTGGACTTACCAAAATTTCTGCGCAACCGGATGCCCCGAACCCTTGGGTTCTTACAGGCGATCTCGCGGATGATCTCGAAGGTGCCATCGGTGCTACCATCATCAATGAAGATGATCTCGTAAGTATAATCCGTGGCCGCCAGTGTCTCAGTGAGCGAGCCAATCAGACGTATCAGGTTGTTCTCCTCATTGAAAGCCGGTATTACGATGCTGAGATAGGGCATGGTGGAGGCAGTCATGATGAGGAGAAGCTAATCCATTTAGACGGGGGAGACTATCCTTCACCTACTTCAGGATTGGACCAGACAGGCGGAATTGTGTACTCTAGTGCCTTGTTGACTTGGTTGTGCAACGTTTCCGGCCTCATTCCCCCAACCCCTTCTCCCATAGGGCGCAGGGGGAGTCGCAAGTCTCCTCGCCCTCTTCTATCGCACGAGTACGTGCGATTGGGAGAGGGGATCAAGGGCTGAGGTTTTTGTTGCTACATCAACCCAACAAAGCACGAGTAGTGCGCTGGGGGTTGTCAGCGGTAAGGAGGAAGGAAACTCATGGTCAGGATGCGTGGAGACATTCCCGACAAGATCTATTACTCCATCAGCGAGGTGAGCGAATACACTGGGGTGGAGCCGCATGTGCTTCGTTACTGGGAGACCAAATTTACCAAGCTGCGTCCCAAGCGGGTGGGAGGAAACCAGCGCAAATACTCGCGCACCGATCTCGAGGTCCTGTTCCAGATCATCGACCTGCTTTACACACAAGGGTACACCCTCGAGGGTGCTGAGAAAAAACTAACCACTGGCGCGGGACAACCCGAGGTGGAAACCACACCGGAAGGGATGCAACGAGAGATTTCCCTGATGAAGCGGGAACTTGAGGGTGTTCTCGAGATCCTGGCATAGGTTCGGGATTTTTGATTCGCAGGCTGTTACTCGATACAGGTTCTATAATCACCCTTAGTTCCCGCTTTCGGGGAAAGGACGATAACGATAGAGTCCCCTCGATGAAGAAGACTAAGATGGCAGTTGATGAGATCATTGGACTGCTTGCCAAAGCCTATCCCGATGCGCGTTGCGCGCTTCACCACAAAACCCCCTTCCAGCTTTTGATCGCGACCATCCTGAGCGCACAGTGCACCGATGCACGGGTCAATCAGGTGACACCGGCTCTTTTCAAAAGGTTCCCCGATCCCAAGGCTTTCGCGAAAGCGGATCTGGAGAGCATCGAGGAGGCCATACGGAGCACGGGATTCTTCCGGAATAAGGCCAAAAGCATACAAGCCTGCTGCCAATGTCTTATTGACCAGTTCGGGGGTGTGGTTCCTCGGACCATGGAGGAGTTGGTCACCCTTGCTGGAGTGGGAAGAAAAACCGCCAATGTCATTCTCGGAAACTGCTTCGGGGTTCCAGGGATTGTGGTCGATACCCATGTTCAGCGCCTCGCAAATCGTCTCGGACTGACCCGTCACAAAGACCCAGAGAAGATCGAGATGGAGCTCTCCTCACTCATCCCAGCCGAAGAACAAGTTAACTTCTGTCACCGGATGATCCAACACGGAAGACAGATCTGTAATGCGAGAAAACCACTCTGTACGGCTTGTCCCCTGGAGAAAGTCTGCCCCAAGGTGGAAGTATAACCACCCGGCTGTTTTTTCCGGGTAACTCTCCTCCCGCATCTACGTTGTATGAACCATGCGTAAGGTGTCCACTCTCTCCTTGTTGTTATTTGCAGGTCTCATTCTTGGTGTACTGTTTGCCTACCGCGCACCAGAAGGGGGAACTTCTCATCATGGTGAAAACACAATTCCCCATACTCAACTAAAAGGAGTTGAAGCCATGACGGATAAGGTTGTCAAAACAGACGAGGAGTGGATGAAGATCCTTCCTCCACATGTCTACCATGTCACACGGGAAAAAGGGACAGAACGCGCGTTTACGGGGGAGTATTGGGACTCTTATGAACCGGGGGAATATGTTTGTGCCTGTTGCGGCCAACCTCTTTTCAGTTCTGAAGCGAAGTTTGATTCGGGAACTGGCTGGCCGAGTTTCTGGGAGCCTATCGCCGAGGAGAATGTCCACACGGAACAGGACAGGAGCTTTTCCATGGTCCGTACTGAGGTCCTCTGTTCAAGGTGTAATGCTCACCTGGGGCATGTTTTCGATGATGGGCCACATCCGGCTGGAAAACGTTACTGCATCAACTCGGCCTCTTTGAACAAAAAGAAAGACTAGGCCGAAGTTCCACCAGACGAGATATCGTAAGCCATTGATTCTAC
>CAZORO010000481.1:0-4563 GCA_964581845.1 uncultured bacterium | reverse complement strand
AGGGAGGTTCACATTCATGCCAAAGGTCCATGTAGTTTTCTTCATTGGATTGGTATTGATGCTGGATCCCATCTCTCTTTCTCATTCCACGGACCTTGGTCAAATCGACCGTTCTCCAGAAACCCTCTCCGGCGGGGATGTCTTCAAGGATATCTTGATCGCGGAGGGAACCTGGGAAAAAGAGACTATGCGGATTCAGTCACTGGATGCGGATGCGCTTCGTGCCCGTGCGTATATTCCAGGTCACGAATGGATTGATTGCATCTATGAAGCAACAATCAGAATTGAAAAAACCAATGGCCAGCCATGGGCTGGATTGAGATTGGTCCTCCGTGCGAACCAAGAAACCAACTGTTTCACCACGATTGGCTTCTGGGTCTCCCAACAGGCGGTGTGCATCGAACAAGCCATCAATCTCGATTTTGTCACCTTGGCGCAAACCTCATTCCCGGTGGAATTGGGAAAATCCTATCGTGTGACAGTAATCGCCGACCGCGCGGGTTTTTATTGTTACATCGATGGAAAATATGTGGTCCATGCTGTCGAGAAGGAATTCGTAGCCCGTCCCTCTGGCATGGTGGGATTCTATTCGGCGGCGGCCACGGGCAGCTTCAGCGATGTCGTGGTCAAACCCTCCCCCCGCTCCAATAGTCCCTTCAAAGTGTACCCCGCCAATCCCCTTGATATCGATGCCTACTCCCCCTCGGTCATCCGCGATAATGACATTTACAAAATGTGGTTCAGCATGGGACCTGGCCAAGGTTATGCCGAATCCAAGGATGGCATTCATTGGACACGTCCAGCGGGCACGGATCCTGTGAAACCCCTGGGCAAGCCGGGCGAATGGGGCGACTTCAATGAAGCCGACGCCGAAGCTGTAAAGATTTGTGATGAGTATCGTATATTGTTCCCAGCTGGTTCAACCATCAATGACAATTGGTGGGATGGAGTGGGCTATTATCATTCCAACGACGGTATTCATTGGATTTCTGGCGGGAATAATCCCGTATTTTATATGGGACCTGAAGGCTCCTGGGATGAAAATGGTGTCGGTGACCACTCCTTTATCAAAGATGGACAGACATGGAGGATGTGGTTCACCGGCATCAATTTCCCAGAACGGGGCTACCGGAATGAGTTTGGTTATGCCGAAAGCAGCGATGGGCTCCACTGGCGCAAGTCCACACTCAATCCGGTATTGATGCAGGGAGAACCGGGTGAGTGGGATGGAGGCTGGCTGTCCGCCGCCTCGGTGTTGAAGCTCGGGGATGATGAACTTCAGACACGAGTTTATGCCGGGAAACCGGGAGGAAGTTACCACTGCTTCTATCATGGTCACATTACGAACGATGAATTCGTGAGTGGCGTTAAACGTATCGGCTGGGCCTTTTCCCTCGATGGCATCCACTGGGTGAAATATGATGATGCCCTCACGGTAGAGCCGCCTTTTCATTACAGCGATCCCATCATCCCTTGGATGGACTGGGGCGTGTGGGGATATGCGGGAGTACGCGCTTGCTCGGCAATCCGGGATGGAGATGAGATCAAGATCTGGTTTTCTGGTGAGGGCGTCACTTATGCCGGGACGGGCATGGCCACGGCCAAGATAGCCGATCTGATGGAGATTGTCGAAAAAGCCAAGGCCGCTGGGAAATTGAAGGTGCTACCACGCCAGGAAATCGAATCCAGCTTGGTGGAACCGTTACCCCTCTCCACCTGGGATGACCTAGCTGGTCATGTGCTGACCTCGGCGTTCGAATACGGCGAGGGAAACTCGGAAAAGTATCAGAATTCTCTTACCCAAGCAAAGGAATTGCTCCAACGCATGTGCCGTTCCGAGAAGACCTATCTTGAACGGAACCTGTCACCCTTGAATTGGACGCTGAACGAGCTTCTCAGCGGAACAACCACTCCAATCGTCAAGCGTTTATGGCAAGTTGATCTCACAACCATTGAAAAGTTTATCCCGGACCAATGCCACAATATCAAGTGTGACAATGTTGAGCATGAATCAGCACTCCTCACCGCGACTGGTCCTAGTCCGTATGTTGTTTTTCCATCCACCGATATCAGTATTGGCGGAGAACCCCTCCATCTGATCCAGATCAAATTGAAGGCCGAACACCCCTCCCGTTCTGTCGCCGTGCTTTGGGCCAAAGCGGGGGAGGAGTTTAATCCCGTCAACCGGGTCTCACGGCAGATCCGCTGGCCAGAGCACCAACAGACTCTGTGTTTTGTCATGCCCTGGAGAGCAGGAGAAGTGATAGAACGGCTTCGTTTGGATTTCGGTACTGCCCAGAAGGCCGAGCTCCGGTCAGCTGCTGTCTATTCCATTCAAGTAGAAGACCAGTAAGGAGCCACTGCTTCATCCTTTATCAACTATCGTTAGAAAACAATTTCCACTTCTCCCGAAGGAAACGGGGGAAGGCTCACAATTATTTTTTTGGTCAGGGCATCCCACATGTATCCCACTCCCCCAGAATCATTCGTATTCGCAAGGGGAACTCCGTGATGGCTGACATGGGTGGGTGAGGAAGTTGCATGAAGAATCCAACTGACAGAGCTCCGGTCGATGTGCTCACATGAAAGGAGGATCCGCCCATCGCTCATATCCGCCATTAGCTGGATGACCATCCCCTGATCAGCCAAGAGAAACTCCTGGCCGTGTGGTTCACCGAACACATGGATCTCAAGCGGTTCCTTCGTGAGGTCTTCCCCGAAATAAGGATTCCCCTCCATGGGGATGATGCCCCCCTCCCGGACAAACACAGGAATGCCACCGAGAGGATGGTGAACATCCAGTACCGTTGGTCCTTCATGGAGCTGGTCATTCCAGAAATCGATCCATCTCCCCATGGGAAGGTGAACTTTCCGGTTCCCTTCCTCATTCATGATTGGAGCCACTAAGAGCTGCGGGCCACAAAGGAACTGGTCCTCCGCCCCCGCCGCGGATGGATCCTCCGGAAACTCGAGAACCATTGGACGAATCATTGGGATAAAATGGGTACGATAGAGATCCATTGCCGAATGGAGATAGGGGAGCAAACGCATCCGCCACTGCATGAGATTCCGGTAGATGCCAAGAACATAGTCTTCCTTGAAGTTCCAGGGTTCTCCGCCACTGTTGCCTGATGTCCAGATGTGAAGTTGTGGACAGAAAATCCCATAGGCGATCCAACGCAGGTAAACGATGGCGGACTGCTCCCCAGCATATCCACCCAGATTCTGGGAAAGCACACCAAGCCCCGACAACGCGCTCGATTGCAGGCTAATGAGGGTTTGACGCATCCCATCAAATGTACAAGCCGGGTCGCCTTGCATGACTCCGCACAAAGCTTGAACACCGGTCCAACCCGCCCGTCCAATCAGATAGAAATCCCCGCCATGCTTCTCACGCAGGACATCATGAACCGCCTGCTTGTAGATCATGTTGTACTGCTGCCCGAAGGATCTTCCGGTTCCCCCATTCGCATACAGGGCATCCATCTGCTCATCCGATTCACCGAAGTCCGCGAAGAAGCCGCTGATCCCCAGATCGACAATCTCCCTTAGTTTCCCTTTCCACCATTCCACCGCCTCGGGATTTGTGAAATCGAGAAAGTGGTGATTATACTGCCCCATCAAGAGAAGGTTTGGATTAGATGCCCGACGGACCAACCAACCACGTTTCCGGACGAACGCCAAATACTTGGAGTTACAACCGATGAATGGTCCCACAATGAAGATCGTACGGCTGCCGCCCTCATTCCTCATCCGCTGGATCGATTCCGCTGGATCAGCATAATTGTCCGGATCGAAGGCCCCATAGGATTCATAATGCATGAAGTACCCGGTCGGCGAATTGGGGTCCTTACGCAACCAGGCCCAGCACTCATCCAGCACCATCCCGTTGGGGATCCGGTGCTTGCGGAACATCTCGATGTATTCTTCAACTTTTCTGTCATCCCACACCCGTTCCCTGTGATTACTCGCGCAAGCTAGTAAGGGTTCCTGCCCCCACCGGGGAGGGGTATAGGGTGGTCCAGTCAGACAAACCAGACGTTGGATAATCTCCTTCAATGAGCGGCCGGGAATCACTGTAAGAGAGAGACCCGAGGTCTCAGTTTCAATGGAATAACAACCTTGGCTCTCACCATCACCACAAGTGGTGAAGTCAAAGGCCACACGAGCATTGCTATTGATTAGAATCCCATATCCCTGATTGGTGAGAACAAAAGGAATGGGACAGTAGGAGTGCTTCCATCCTGGAGGATCGATCCAGTTCTTATTCCACCAATCACAGGATTCACACACAATCCGCCGTCCGGTGTGTTCCAGGGATGAGAACTGCTCCCCCAGCCCATAAAAACGAATACCAGCCGGTGCATGGATATTCACCCCTGAACGGCCTTCCTCGCGGCTGATCCAGACATTGCTGAAGTGAACTCTTGTCCCCGTTGGTTGATGGCTCACTACTCCGGAATTCGGAGTGGACCTGAGTTCAATATGGAATCCTTGAACATGGAACTCCTGGTCATAAAGTGGAGGCTCCCCATAGTCCCAATGGAAGCGGTCAGGACAATT
>CAZORO010000480.1:0-4608 GCA_964581845.1 uncultured bacterium | reverse complement strand
ACGAAAATCAAATCACCGCCACTGACTGTACCATTGGTAGGGGAGTAGAATTCATCACCTGGCTTATACTTACCCGTCGTCATTGTGTAGTAGGGAAGCACATCCTCGTCATGATCCGGTCCCAGGCTTGAGATAAGATATTGCTTGCTTTTATAAACACTGGGGTTCGTTCTTTCATAAAATGTCCAGGTTGGATTGTCTGCTCTTAGTTGCGATGGTATCAATTTTGGTATCTCCTTTGGAAACCCCTCCCAGTACGGTCTCCTCTTCGTAGTCCTATATTTTACAAAATTTCCCCCAGCAGCATTATTTGGACTGTCGGAATACGAACCAAGAACAGAATAACCAATTGAAAAAATATCATCGTATTTCTGCTTCATATATTTGATTGGGGTGGTAAGGCTTTCCGCGACAAATCCCCAGTTATCATAACAGCGGTCCCTGCCACTATCAAATCCCGTGATACAACCTCTCGGATAGATCTTGAAATCATTCATATACATTTCAAAGGCCGTGCGCATGGAGTTGATCTCCCCGCGTGCCTTCGTGACCTGTGCTCGTAACCGTGCCTCGATAAAGTTCGGCAGCGCGATTGAGATCAGAATAAGGATAATAGCAATGACGATCAATAGCTCGATCAGCGTGAAACCAATCTTCCTGTGTTTAATTCGTAAGATTTGCAACAACATAATTGGGATCCTCCTCTTCCGTCGTACGATATCCTTCATCGGCGCTGGATGCACCGCATGATTGCCTGATCACCAACTCGGGAACAATGAAATGATGCAGGGTTTCGGGAGCATGACCCTCGATCATCTGCGTCAATTGTTTCAACGCCAAGGAGATCATTTTATCCACCGGGACTCTCAAGGCGGTCAAACCAGGCGATTCAAGAACATTAAACAGGTCATCATCAAAGGTGGCCAAGGCGACATCCTCGGGGATCTGCCGTCCTGATTCCTCGATGGCATAGGCCGCGCCCCGCGCCAACTGGTTAGTGCCCACCACAACCGCATCCAGACCAGGATAGGCCATGAGTATTTCCTTCATCCGCCAGTAGCCGCATGTGGAATCGGGCCACATCCCCGCAAAACACTCCTCAACCGCCTCCAGCCCATTGGCAATCAATCCCGCGCGGAATCCCTCGCTGCGCAAGATTGCTAAAGAACTCTCGCGGTTGAACGGCCATAATCCCACCAGATGCCTTTTCCCCTGATTGATCAAATGCCTGGCGAGACGTTCCCCGGCAACACGGTTATCAATACCCACCGAACAGACATCCTCGCCACGAACCACATGTCCTAATAGAACCACTGGGATTCCAGAACGTGCCAAATCGAGGATCTCCAGGTGACGAGTGGAGGGTTGGGTGTAGATCAAGCCTTCCACCAGGTCCAAACCCAGGTCAAGTGGAGTAAAGGGGTGATCGAGATGTTCCTTGCGGTGACGCACCACTACATCCCACCTGCCGCACAGATGCTCATCACCCGCGATTTCGTTCACCAGAATCCCCACATCATGACTCTGTTGAATCCTCTTAACCTCATCGATCAAAGGATTCCGGTAGCGTTCTGGCAGGGGGGGAGTCACCTCACCATGTGGCCGGGGATCCCCATTGAGATGTTGCGGAGCCACAAGACTCAGGCCGATGATGTGCGAACGAGCGCCTTTCGAAAGGGAACGTGCCATGCGCGAAGGGATATAACGCAGGTCAGTGGCGGCTTGACGGACTCGCCGGATGGTCTCCTCGGAGATAGGGATGGTGGTGCTACCCCCATTCAGCACCCGTGAGGCCAGTCCCTTGCTCACTCCCGCGCGTTCGGCCACAGCCTTCAAAGTGGTCCGAACCCCTAAGGTTGCTGGCGATTTTCGCCTTATTTTATTGTGCATAGTTGTGTCTGGCATAAATTCAACCGTTGTATGTAAACCGGTTTCACTAAACAGAACTATACTCCTGGAAAACAGGGAAGTCCAGAGGATTCTGTCAAGAAATAAAAAGATTGAGCACTGTAATGACCTTTTTCAACCGACTTTTAGGGTCCTAGGAATACGATATCCCCGGTGCTTATGGTCCCATTCGTGGGAGAATAAAACTCATCGCCGGGAGAATAACTACCCGCATTGTAGAACGCATTCTGTGGAAGGCAATCCTCATCATGGTCAGGCCCCAGACTTGAGATGAGATATTGTTTGTTTTTATAGGCTTGCGGGTTGAATCCTTCGTAGTTGGTCCAAATCAAGCTGTCTCTTTTGACTTTTGTTGGAATCATGCCCTTCTGCTCGCTTGGATATCCCTCAAAGTATTGTTTCCGCTTAGTGGTCCGGTATTTCACATGGTTATGTCCGCCCTGCGCGGTGGTGACATTACCAAGGACAGTATAACCGATCGAGAAAAGATCATCGTATTTGTGTTTCAAATACCTGATCGGAGTTGTCAGTATTTCAGCCACAAATCCCCAGTTCTGAGTACAAATATCCTGGGTACTCCCACTCGTATTCCCCCCTGTGATGCAACCTCGGGGGTAAATCTTCCAATCATTGTGGTACATCTCAAAGGCAGTGCGGATGGAGTGGATCTCACCACGTGCCTTGGTGACTTGAGCACGCAACCGGGCTTCGATGAAATTCGGTAAAGCGATAGCGATCAGAATGAGGATAATGGCGATGACAATCAACAACTCGATGAGCGTAAAGCCCCTCATCCTCCGTCCACGTGCCAAACTTTCCACCCACATGGTGGGCATTCTCTTCCTCATCTGGATCGGATTTGGTGAATCAGATGAGTCACAAATATTGTAAGTAAACCGGTTTTTCCTCAAAAAACCATACTTCTGGACGGATATGAAGTCCAGAGGCTAAAATTAGTTTCAGGGTTAATCGAATGATTTAAATCAGAATCCTTGCGTTTTCAAAAGGGGTATTGAAATGAGCAAGATCACCCTGTGGCTCATGTTGATCCCAAGAGGGCTGGGGTCGGGTTGTCTCATGTGCAGTTGCCTTCTTCTCTTCCTCTTGCCCCCGCCCCTTCAGGCTGATTCACCTCCCCTCCTGATCGCCGCGGGTTCGCGGATCCCGGTCCGGTCAATCCTGGATGAGTTTAGCTCACACAATGGTCTCAAACCTGTCCTGGCGGAGGATATCCAGGCGGAGCTGGAGGTCCACGAAACCATTCAACTGACATACAGACAACTCCTCGACCAGGTCCTCCCCGCGAATGGATTCTTTGTTTATCACTCTCCTCAGACGGGAAGCGTGATCCTCAGCCGTGACCTGGTGGAACGGCGCTTTCCGCTTTCCCGTGAAGTCAATCGGGGACTGCGCCGCGCGGTGGCCCAGATCCTTGACTCCACCCATGCCGCCACCTTCGGCCAGGCGCTGGAAGCTGTCCTTTGGGGTGTGGAACAAACCGGAGATCTGGTGGTGAACTGGCCGGAACGTTCTCTACGGTTGTCTGCCCGGCCCTCCGAGCTGATTGTGTACGACACACGGAGCCGTATTAAAAAGATCCAGGAGGTCCTTCGCGGGCTTGGGCCTCAACTCGCCAGAACCCCACCTGCGCCTTTGATCACCGAGACACTCCCGCTCGAACGCACCACTGGGAAACCCTTCATCTCCGCTCTCAATGAAAGCCTCTTCGGGGGAACAGGCTTCGATGGGCACAGTTGGGATGGAACCCCTTATCTCGCGCTGAATGAGAATTCGAATGTGCTTGTGATCGGTCACACACGGGCAGGCATCGGGAAAGCGCGGGAGATAGCGGATTTGACTTTATACAAGGTCCCAGAACCTCCGCTGGAACTGGCTTCACGCAGCTACCAGACGGTTCCGGACAAGATACGCGACAGCCTGAGCGGTTCCGCCGCACACCAGCGCGAGTTGCGGGTGGAATCGGTCTCGAAGCTCCTCGAATCCATGCTTTACGAAGGGGGGAATCGTGAGGAAGCCGCGGCACGCGGACGAGTCATCATTCCACACCCAGAGACAGGCACCATCGATGTCATCGATACCCCGGAGAATCTCCAGAAGATCGAGGATTATCTGAAGTATGGGGGTGTTTCGGCGGCACGGACGGTGGCGATCTATGGCAAACCATCCTGGCCTCAGATCCGCGTGATTGAGGTCAAACACCGGGCAGTCGATCAGATGGCCAGGGCTCTTGGGTACGAACGGTAGGGTGGGGCTTGCCCCACCATTTTCCTTTTAGCTTTCGCATTATAAGAATAGATACTGGAAGTTGACCGCCGCATAGATGATCCACCACACCCAATAACCAACAAACACGAAGACAATAGCCAGGTTCACTTTTCTCCGATTCTCGAAGTGAAGCCATTTCATAAAATGAACATAACCCATAATCAAGAGAACCCCGAAGCACACGAACTCAAGAGGGTAAAGCACGATAAAGTGAAGCGGCATGGAGAAAACCGACGCTGGGACAAGCAAAGACCACCCCAAAAGGATTACTATGGATTCTTTTGGAGCCTCCTGATAAAGGACAAAGAAACTCACAAGAGAACCCAGAACGTACGTCACTGAAAAGATCACCAGACAAGGTACAGCCAGACCACGTTGGACCTGATCACTTTTTTGATCTGCATCCATGGTACC
>CAZORO010000479.1:0-4623 GCA_964581845.1 uncultured bacterium | reverse complement strand
TATATGGTGATCCGTCTCCCATTCAGATCGGGCATGACATGGTTGTAGGGATATCCCCGGCGTAGTTCGAGGTGGTGGTTCCCGGGACCGTAATCGATCAAAACCACCGGTTTTGTCAGGTCATCACCCACTGAGGCATGAAACAAAACCCACTCCAAGATGGTTTTCCCCGCCACCTCTTCATTCAGGAATCCCTTATCCCCGGTGAGGAGAACATAATAATAGATCGATCCAATGATCTTCTCCTGATTGACTGGGTACCAAGGTCCCCAAGCCTGGCCATCAATGGGATTGAAAGCGAAGTGAGTGGTGAGGTCACCCTTGAGGAATTGTTTGATATGTTCGCGTGCCGCACCGGGATCATAAAGTGGCAGAATTTCCCATACCTCCCCGTAATTCCACAAATAATTGCAGACACATCCACCCTTGACACTTCCAGTGGAGTAGTAGGGATTCAACACGAACTCAGGGACATCCCAGCGGTTCATTAAAAGATGCACAAGTGAACGGTAGTAGAGGGCTTCGAGTTCACGGTTCTCTGCATGGAAGCGGGGGAGTTTGGAAAATAAATCCATCACCCGCCTGGCGTATTCCCGCCGGGAGGATTCAACCGCTCCTTGTAGATCCCGCATCAGGAGATTCACCCATTCCCTGGCTTCATCTTTGTTGCCAATGGCAATGCAGAATGAGAACACCTTCTGTTGTTTGGGCTGGATCGTGAGACTGGTCTCTCCTTGATCATCCCAATCGAAATCTTCTAGGTTCTTTCCAACCACGATGGCCAAGGCTCCTTGCGGTAATTCCATCAAATCTCCATCCACCATGGCTTGTGTAGCGGTTTTGCTTTGCGGGCGTGAAAATTCCCAGAATTCCTCCCGGTCCAGCGTTCCTGAAACAGTCACTGAAAGTGGTAAGGAAACAGCTGACTCGTGAGGGTTTTCCACCGTGACCGCAAGAATCAGGGCTGGGTAACCGTAAATCAACGTGGTGGTGGTCACTATGGAGGCTCCTTCCACAACGCCATACCGTTCCACCTCGAAGGGATGCCAAGTGTAATCTTGAGTAACAATAGGCTGACCGCCCAGTTGGAGATCGAACACAAAATCCGAGCTCACTAACGGTGGTGCCCAGAGACCCTGGATCCTGGCGATGGTTTTGTAGTTGATACCTGGCGCGATACGTCCATTGGTGATCCCGAAGTGTTCTTCCTCAAGGATGTTGTCAATCCCATGGAATGCGAAGACATCAATTTCCGGAGGGGAGGATGTAGTTCCGGACCAGGCGGGGGAGAACAGCATCGCCAGAAAGATCACAGCAACGAGAGAACAGAGAGTAGGTTTGATTGTATATTCAAGGAGTAATGGATAATCCACAAAGCACCCCTCCCTGAGGAATTTGTGAAGAAGACTTACAGATTGGCGAATTCATTCGCTTTGTGTTAATCATGCGAATATGACCACTGCCTCGTGTAAGCAGGCGAATGAACTCGCCACTCCATAAGTTGCCAAGATAAACTTTTTTTAACCTTTGCGGTTACCGTAAATCAACTCGGAATCCTTCCTCAACTGGCTCAACAACAGTTCTTGAAGTCCAGCGGCGCTGTCGACAATCCATTGCACTCCAGTTTGCTCCCACTCCTCGCGCGAGAGAATTCCATAGGTCACCGCGCAGAATTGCGTTCCCGCGTTTTGTGAAAGCTCAAGATCCGGAAGGTGGTCTCCCACCATGAGGGTATCGCAAGGAGAAATACCATGCCGTGAGAGAATCCAGTTCAATGAGGCTGGATCGGGTTTGAGGGGGAATTCATCGCGGTGTCCGTGGATTTCCTCCATCCTCGTGGACAATCCAAGATTTTCGCAGATAATCTGCACGAAAGGATCCGTCTTGTTGCTCAAAACCGCGCGTAAGAGATGTTGTTCCCCCAACCAATCAAGGAGCTCAGAAACTCCAGGGTATACCGTGGAATAGTCAAAGGGATGATCAGCATAGTAACGCCGTAGTTCGCGCACGGCCTCTTCTAAAATGCCATTTGAACCTGGCGGGAGAAGGGAGCGCATGAGATTCTCAAGCCCCCTGCCCACACATCGTTTCACCTGTTCCAATGGATAAGTGGGAAATCCCAGGACCTCCAATGAGTGGTTCGCCGCCCGGGCGATATCCTCAAAGGAATCCACCAAAGTTCCATCAAAGTCAAAAACAACCGCTTTTATCATTTCCCATTCCTCGAAATCTGGAGAAGGTTCGCTGTCAGGATCCGTATCTCATGCAACCAGCTGTTTTCATCGGGCAATACTCCGAAACGTGAGTGGTTATAAAGCTCCGCGAAACGTTCACATTGCCCATGGCACTCGGGAGTGCTTGCTCCAACCCGTGCAAGGAAGTTCTTGGGGGTTTCACCTGTCTTGCGGAGCAATCCCTTCTTGCTCCAAGCTTTTTCCACTTTGAGGAAGAAACGCGTGGCCAAATGACCGCTCTTTCGCTTGAAACGGAACCACCCGAACGAGGGAAAGGTCAGCGACCAGGACTGTAACATTGGATTTAGCTCCGGGGCCAGTTCACGACCCAGCCAAAACAGGAAAACAAAGAAAAGGACAGGGGCAAGAACCAGCCTCGCGGTCCGGAACCAAGACCTGATCGGTACCCTACCGCCCGGCTCAAAGACAGCCATCTTGAAGATTTGGCCAAGAAAGAGATTCTGGTCTGATTGGCTGTAATCCAGAACATACGAGCTCCATTGCATCTGGAGGAAATCATAAGCATCAGCAACAACTCCGAAATTTTTCACAAAAAAATCCAAGGCCAGCCCGCTGGAGGGCGTTGGATCAAAAGACATCCAGCCATGTTCTGGTATGAAAGCCTCTACCCAGGAATGGGCGTCGCTCTGGCGGATCATCAAATAGTTCCCAAACAAGCTCTCGCGTCCAGATTGGAAACCGGTTACCAGACGGGCCGGAATGCCATAGCTCCTCAAGAGCAAGGCCAGTGAAGTCGCGAAATACTCGCAGTTCCCAGCTTTTTTCTCGAACACGAATTCCTCGAGATTATGCGCGCTGGTACTTACAGAGAAGTCAAGCGTATAGGCCTGTGAATTCTGGAGTCCCGCGGACAATCGTTGGGTGACCTCCATGGGATCACCATTACGGTTATTGAAACCAGGGAGCAACTCCTCCCCGCGGGCCTCCAGGCGCCGTAGAAACGATTCAGGAACGGTCGCGAGCGAAAGGCATTTCCTCAACACACTGGGCCGGACATCATCTGGACGTGGACGCAAGTTCGAAGTGTTCTCATCCTTGATCAGACGAAGGTGGTAGTCAAATCCGCGGAATTTAAGGGTACCCCGGTGGTTGTCCCCCCGCGGTTGCGCTGTCCAGGCGTCAAAATTGAAACCAATCCGGTTGAAATCCCCTTTAATCAGGGCCACCATCCAAGGCATCCGTCCATCAATCTCGGGGAGGAAGAGACGTGGATCAGCCATTGCCGCAACGTTGACCTTGATCTCGTCCTTGCTGAGAATGTCTCCCAAGGACTTACTGAGATGCGCGCTGGTGAGCTGGTCTTCACTGTAAAGAAGGATTCCCTCTTCCTTCCCATCGATGTCGTCGCTGATTGGGTCACTTGACCACTTCTGCTCGCTGGAATCCCACTTATCCAGCACGGCACCGCGCCACCTTGAGATCCGGCGGATCATGTTCTTGGGCATAAAGACACGCAATGCGATGCGGTTGTCGGTTTGGATGGCGCCCATCTCTCCCAGAACCACTTCATCGGCAAAGCCACTCACACTTTCTTGCATAAGCTGACTTGGCTGGTAAGAAAGCCCCTCTACCCGCGGAAGCACCGGAAAAAAAGCCACCGCCAACACGATGGAGATCCCCGCGATCCAAGAGCTAATTGCACGCAAACGGGAAATAAGCAGGTTCTCGTTCCGGCTTAGTTCCCGCCGGTCGAGGGAGCCATCCTCCCGTGTCATCCCCGCAAGAAAGTCCGCCACCAGGAGCGCTCGTGTTAATAGCACCACATAGGTCAGGAAAAAAATCGAAAAGACCACTGAGGACATGATTGTGGAAATAACCGCCAAGTGGACAAATCCCACGGATGCAATCCAAAGGTAGTGCGTGGAGCGCCCGCCTCCCCAATAGTAGGTCGCCTGAAAATATATTGAGAAAAGGATCAACATCAAAATGGATGGATGCCATAAATAAAGCGCAAGAAAAAGGATTAAAATTCCGGGAGATGCTTCGCGCAGGTAACGGCTCAGGCCAGTGAGATTGCAGAAAAAAAAGGTCAAGAACAGTGTTACCCCTAAGGCCGGATGAAGAAGACCCGCGACAGTGGTGACAACAATCCCCGCATATACTAACCAACGGTATGGAGCCGTCAGTGGCCTTGGAAGGATATTCACCAGAGGAACTGTCGCCGCCTCAGCCATCCCTTACATCCTCGAAAAGACGGTCTCCCTCAGGAGTTCTGATTCTTACTCCCGTCGGTGTTGCCGCAATGGAAACATATTCATCGATGATAGGAACCTGGTCCGTTCCAACGCGAGATGGAAGGTCTTCACGTAAAACCAGATTTACAAAAGCGAGGTGTGTAAGAATGTGAATCTTCTGACCTTCGCCGGGA
>CAZORO010000478.1:0-4644 GCA_964581845.1 uncultured bacterium | reverse complement strand
TAAATCCCCTCTCCCACAGGGAGAGGGGACTTCTAGCACCCCCTTCTCCCCGCGGGAGAAGGGGGTTGGGGGGATGAGGTCTGAACTCGTGGGCGCTTTGGCCTTCCAGCGCGAGGGTAAGAACCTGATCCGTAAAACGATCAGGAATCTCACGCCTCAAGTTGAGAATGGGCATCTTGTCTGGAAGGTTCCCAAAGGAGAGTGGACACTCGCAATCTACACAGCGCGTCCCGGCAAGGGCTTCTTCATCGACACTTATGGAGACCTGATGAGCCAAGAGGCCATGAAAGCCTTTGTGAAACAGGTTTACAAGGGACATTGGGACCGGCTCAAGGACAAAAAGGGATTGACCTTCAAAGGCTTTTTCACGGATGAGCCCGCCATGTCACTTTCCATGATTGAATGGGGGGAACGCTTTAACTGGTTCCCCTCGATGCCCTTCACTCCCGAGCTGCCAGGAACCTTCAAGAAGATGCACGGGTATGATTGGCTCTCCCGCTTGCCCTTGCTGTATGATTCCTCGGACCCGGAGTCATTGCGTTTCCGTTGCCACCACTGGGAAACCTGTTGCCATTTGTACACTGAGAACTATTTCGGGCAGATTTACCGTTTCTGCGAGAAACATGGCCTCAAATCCTCCGGGCACCTGGTGGTCGAGGAATGGTTCCCCAATCACCTGGCTCAACAGGGCGGGAATCTGCCCACCCACTTCCGGAACATGCACATCCCGGGAATCGACTGGATTCATCCTTTCGAGAACCCCCTCCCAGCCACTACACCCAAATATGCCACCTCGATGGCCCACCTGAAGGAGCGTGAACGCACCTGGTGCGAGACCTTCGCGGCATCGGGCTGGGGTCTGACCTTTCAGGAGATGCGTTCCATTGTGAACTGGGAACATGTCAACGGCATCAATATGCAGATCCCCATCTGTTACAAGTACTCCCTGCGTGGTCCCAAGCGTGTCAAGTTCTACAACCCAGGCTTGAGCTATCAACAACCCTATTGGGACCATTTCCGTGGCTTCGCGGATTATGAAGCACGGATTTGTGCACTGGCGTCGGGGGGTGGTCATGTAGCCCAGATCGCGCTGGCCTATCCAAGCGTGGATATGTGGAGTCACTGCTGGGAGCTACCGCTCCTCAAGGGACGCAGCGATGAGTACAACCTCCTCGGAGACCTGCTCCGTGGCGCGGGATATGACTTCGACATCCTCGATGACCAGGCCATTGTGAAAGAGGCCAAGGTCAAGAGAGGAAAACTCTCAACACTCACCGAGGAATTCGAGGTCCTGATTTTCCCACGCGCTGACTCAGTCAAACGAGCTACAGTGGAGCGTGCTCTCAAACTGGTCCAGTCCGGCGGGAAGGTCCTCTTTGTGGGGTGTCTTCCAAAAGATTCCTACGAATCCGGAAGATGTGATGAAAAACTCGCCGGGATCCTCAAGGAGTTACTCGGAAAGACCTGTTACAGGAAGGAAACTACTCACGACGGCTTTTGGCACAAATACGGGGAAGGTCTGGCTGGCTTCGCCCCCGGAGTGGATGAGGCTGTAACCATGCTCCTCGAGGTTCTTTCCCCTGACTTAAACACTAGCGCGGGCTTGAAGGGTATTACCGCATACCATCGTGTCATCGATGACAGCCACCTCTATCTGCTCTTTAACAACAGCATTACCAAACAGAACGGTACTGTCACCTTATCCGCCTTGGGTCATCCCGAACAATGGAATCCGGAAACAGGAGTTATCTCCGCGTTGACAGATTACACCATAAACGATGATGGCACTCAAATCACACTGACTTTCCAACCCTACGAGATAATCCCCATCCTGCTTGGTCCTGAACCATCCAACGCTCCCATTTCCCAACCGGGGAGTGTGTTGAAGGAGATTCCTCTTCCCGGCCCCTTCACTTTCCATGCCGAGGAGACTCTGAAGCGCCCGCATCTTTCCTGGAATTTCACTCAAACGGAGGATGGTTGGAAATCGATGTCGCCGCCCATTCAGATACCGGCTGAGATCCCCGTTGGGGACTGGTGCCAGTATGGGCTTGCCACTTTTTCGGGACTTGGCCACTACCAGATTGATTTCACGCTTGAGGAGCTTCCGGAAGGAGTCAAGATCATTCTCGCCTTGGGGCGTGTAGCGGTTAGCGCGGAGGTGATCGTAAATGGCAAGTCCGCGGGACTGTCTTTCTTCGAGCCTTACGAGGTGGACATCACCGCTCAGGTGTTGCGAGGAAACAACCACCTAGAGGTAGTGGTGGCAAATACACTCTCGAACTATTTTTCCCAGTTCGCGGAACTGGCGGGACAGCCGCTCAGCAATGGTGGCGACAAGCCGGAGCGGCGGGTGAGCGGACTGATTGGACCGGTGGTGGTGAGGGTGGTGCAATAACCCTCCTACGGTAAAAACCCATGGCAGACAATCGCCTCGGCGACACGCTTAACAGATAGCTCAAGCGCCGAGGTGCGCATGTCCACATGGCTGGATTTCGCGTTTTCATAAACCGCCTGGAAGCGCGACTCCATCCGCTTTTCGAGCCGTGACTCCACCTCCTCGATGGTCATCTGCTCACGCTGTGTCTCTTGTGTGTACTCGAGATAAGATACAAACACTCCACCCGCATTGCAGAGGATATCCGGGATGACAAATACACCCTTCCTCTGAAGGATCATATCCGCCTCCGGTGTCGTGGGGCCATTGGCGCCCTCACCGATAAGGCGTGCTTGAATCGATTCCGCGTTCTCAACCGTGATCTGGTTGGCCGAGGCAGCCGGGATCAGGATATCGCAGTCGAGAGAGAAAAACTCGCTTGGAGTGATCGATCTTCCACCCGGAAAAGAGGGCACTTGACCGCCACCCTTCACATGCTCATTAAGTCCCTCGATATTCAATCCTGAAGGGTTATAAGTCACACCCTGGATATCCGCGACCGCCACCACCTTGGCGCCCATGCGGTGGAGTTCATTTGCAGCCACCGACCCGACATTCCCAAAGCCCTGAACAGCCACCCGCGCGGTTCCGAGGTCCATCTCCAGTACCTGAGTGGCAAGGCGGACAGTCACCGCGACTCCCTTCCCTGTCGCCTCGCGTCTGCCAGGAATACCTCCCAACAGCACCGGCTTACCGGTCACATAACAACCACGCGTGACAGAAATCCCCGCCGAGTAGGAAATGCAGTCACGGATATGCCCCATGTCTCTCTCATTGGTCCCCATATCAGGAGCAGGAACATAGACTTCAGGTCCCATGTGACGGATCGCGGAACGGGTAAAACTTCGGATCAGGATCTCCTTGTCCTCCGCGGTCAGGCTGCGTGGATCGGCGGCAATACCCGATTTACCCCCTCCAAATGGCACTCCGATCAACGAGGTCTTCCAGGTCATCTCCATGGCCAGCGCCGAGACATCATCAAGGGTCACCGTGTCTGACATGCGGATACCGCCCTTGGCGGGTCCAAGGGAACGGTTGTGATGGACAATATAGGCCTCATACTGGTGCACCCGCCCATCGCTCATGAGTGTGTTGAGTGTTAGCTCAATCCGTTCCTTCGGACGGGCAAGGCGTTCGATAAGATCTGGGTGAATCTGGCACATCTCCGCCACACGGCGGAAGTTTTGAAGGGTGTGTTGGTAGAGGTTTCCGGCAGTCATAAGTCACCTTCCTGCGGATGAGATGTTCCTGGCTCGGATAGAGACGATAGGATGAAAAGAGAGCGAGAATGCTTACCGTAACATCGCTCCGGGCAATCCGCCATCCACACCAATCACAAGCCCGGTGGATTTCCTCAGTTCCGGCCCGGTCAAAACAAATACCGCAGCAGCGATATCCTCAGGGAAAAGCTCCGCTTTGAGAAGATTCCTCTGGGCATAGTACTTTCCCAGGTCCTCACGCTTGATCCCGTATGTTTTGGCACGTTCCTCGGCCCACTCACCGGAGAAGATCCCGGAGCCACTCACCACTGCATCCGGGTTGACCACATTCACACGGATTCCGAACTGGGCAAGTTCCACCGCGGCTACGCGAGCCTGATGAAGCTGAGCGGCCTTGGCAGTGCTGTAGGCGAGGTTACCAGAACTCGCGAAGACCGAGTTTTTGCTGACAATGTAGACAATGTCGCCGTGGATACCATGTTCCTTAAAAATCCGCGCGGCGGCCCGGGTGCAGAGGAAGCTGCCACGCGGCATGATGGCATTCTGACGGTCGTATTCCGTGACATCGAGATCGGTCAGGGGGCTTCCCTGAGCCACCCCCGCGTTGTTCACTAGGATGTCCAGACGGTTCCATTTCCGGATGACAGCCTCAAAGCCCTTCTCGATGGATTCCTCGCTGGTGACATCGCAGTGAACGGCAAGAACTCTATCCGGGCCATACTCCCCGGTGAGCTCCTTACCGCGTTCCTCCAGGGATTCCATGCTAATATCAGCAATAGCAACAGAACAACCCTCCCATAGGAGACGCTTGGCGGTGGCTAAACCAATCCCACTCGCGCCTCCCGTGATGAAGGCCACTTTGCCAGTAAAAAAGGAACCAACTTTCTCTGATTTTTGTGTAGCAGCCTGAGTACAGTTTCCGGGCATCAATTAAGGTCCTGAGACTGAGATATCCCCACCGCTCACTGTTCCGTTGGTCGGCGAGTA
>CAZORO010000477.1:4401-4648 GCA_964581845.1 uncultured bacterium | reverse complement strand
AAGATCCTCCTCATTCGATCTGGCTACCCTCGGTGGTGTGAACGACCTTGCCATGTTTGATTCCCCGTAGGGCGATCATCTTCTCCGCCAAATGCTTCACCTTGCCGCTCTCGCCACGCAGAATCACCACTTCAAGGCAGTTGTCGTTGTCCAGATGGATATGAGTGGCGGCCACGACAAGGCCAGGATGATGATGCTGGAGGTCAGTGAGACGGTTTGCCAGATCGGGGATATGATGGTCATAAAC
>CAZORO010000477.1:3270-4391 GCA_964581845.1 uncultured bacterium | reverse complement strand
CCGCGTCCACCGGCGGCCCGGGCGCCTCGAACTCCCGGACCCACTCCTCCTCGACCAGCGCATCGCGCACCAGGTCCCGGATCGCCTCGGAACGGTTGGTGTAGCCCCGTTTCTCGATGAGCTCATCAAAGCGCGCGAGCAATTCTGAGTGGATTGTCACTGTATATCGTTCCATGTGGCCCATGCCATCAAGATAGTGCATGGACATAGACAAGAGTAGAGGTTGAACTCGACTCGCCGCCCGCTTACTGGCAGGATCCTATCCCTATGCGCCCCTTCAAACTCACTCTCCTTATCTCCATCCTGATCATCGCGGCCCTTTTTCGCATTGGCGGGATCCGTTTTGGAGAACCGCTCGTGGTCCACCCCACCGAGGAACGGTTGCTTGAGCAGGCTCTCTCGGCGAGCTCCCGTTTTGGCAACCCCGGTGATTTCAAACAACCCAGCGGAATGGTCTATCTCACCCTCCTCATGCAAGGTCTGCATTATCTGTGCGGAGATGCCCAATCCCCTTTGGATTTTTGGCGTGGTCTGCGCTCCTCACCGTTTGTGTATCACCTCTGGACTCGTGCGCTTGTGGTGGTGTTCGGGATTCTCGGAGTCTTCGCGGTCTGGTTGCTGGGGAGAGAATGGGACCGTGGACGCGCCCATATGAGGATACTGGGGTGGGGGGCAGCGGGGCTGTTAGCAGTCCATTTCCTGCACCTGCGTGACAGCCACTTCGCTACTACCGATATCCCACTAACCACCTGCATCACCCTCGCCTTGTGGTTGCTCCTCAGGGAATTTCACCGTGAGTCCACCAATGTCCTACGCCTTTTGCTTGTGGCGTTCTGGATTGGGATCTGCTGTGGGATTGGTTACCGGGCGGCGGTGTTAGTCATCCCGCTGCTCTATGTGGGCTATGACAACGCGATGCGGGGCAAGGAGGTCTCCATTTCACTGTCCTGGCTGATCGGAAGCGCGGCGGTATTGTTGGCCACGGTCATAGTGGGGTTCTTTCTGACCACCCCCTTCGCTCTGATTGACACGAATCGTTTCTGGTCAGATCTGGGGCGATTGTGGTTCAGTGTACCGCCTTATGAAACCTTTAGTGGCGGTAAGGAGCCCTTTCTCCTTGG
>CAZORO010000477.1:0-3260 GCA_964581845.1 uncultured bacterium | reverse complement strand
GCGTTCCGCCCCCCTTCCCCCGGGTACATCCCCCGGGCCCTGGGAGGTGGGGGGGGGGGGGGGGGCTGGCGGTTTTTTCATTCTTTGGATTGATGATGGCGGTCTTGAGGCATGAACGCGAGGACAAAGTCCTTCTTTGTTTTTCTCTCCCCTTTCTCCTTTTGATCTCTATCCAGCAACAGGTCCGGGGGCACCTTTTCCTGCCGTTGGTTCCCATTCAGATCCTCTGGGCGGTCCGTTTCATCGCGGTCTATGCCTCACATCCCTGGGCCGTGGAGGTCGCCAGCCAGGGGATGCGCCGGGCGGTAGCGGGTGGAATCCTCCTGCTGCTAGCACTGGAGAGCGGTTTACCTGCCGTGCGTCTCATTCATCTCCTACGTCAAATCGATACCCGCGCGGAGGCACGTACCAAGATCTCTCACCTTCTCTCTCCACGGGATGTCATCCTAACCTCCCCCTTCTGTCCCCCCTTGCCACCTGGAGTGGAAAAGCGTGTCGAGAATCAACTTATCGCTCATCTTCCCGCCAACGCCAGCCCAGTGGTGTCCTCACTGGACATGGCCTCTCTCCAGGAGATGGAGGAGGAGGGTCTCACAGGTGCTCTGATCTCCTCATTCTATTGGGAGAGTGTCTTTCAAATGAGTTTACAGGAGTCGGTAACGGGGCTGATAACTTACCGGACCTTTTTGTCTGAATTGAAATCACGCGGCAAGCTCGAACTTGAGATCTACGCCATCCCTCCAGGTTGCACTCCTCACCCCGAAGACATTTATGCACCCACATTCAACCTGTGGAAATGGTCCAGGCCTGGGCCCAACCTGATGTTCTATCGTTTGTCGAGGAACTGAGGCTATACTCCCTTGATGATGCGTATCCCCAGAAAGACTCTCATCTTTGTAGCAATTCCCTTCATTCTTTTTGGGGCAGGTATCTGGTTTGAATCCTTTCTGCGCACTCATCGGCCTGCCTCCACCGTGCTCCCGCTTTTGACACTTCCTCCCAAAGATATCCAACTGAGTTCGCCATTATGGGATTATCGAACAGTTTTTTCGCCTGAATGGAAAACTACCGATCGACCCAATGGTCTCCGTGAGTATTCCTGGAATGGTACACTCCATCATGATCCCGATGTACCCGGGCTCCAGATCATCTCTGGAACAGAAGAAGTTTCGATCCTGAACCCCGGCGAATGGGAAGATCCTTCCCAGAGTGGGTATATGTACATTCCCAGCCGCGAAAAGATGCTAGTGAAGAACTATTTCTTCGCCGCGGATCACTCTCAATTTTTTGTCCACCACTTGGATTGGGAAAATCCTGTCTTGGAGTGGGAAGCCTTGATGATCGCCTCCGACTCCAAGCCGGTCACTTTAGGTCTTGCCTTTGGTGAAGTCTGGACTACCACTGTTTTAGTTTCATGTGATGACTGGACCACCTTCAGCCTCCCCTCCACGAATGTCACCGAGGGAACCCACACCCTGTATGTCAAAACTACGGGAACCTTCAGTACCCTCGAAAAAGAGCGGCAGAAACAGATCTTCATCCGGAATTTGAAGGCTAAAGAGCCCACCTCCATCAAGGTCTGGCTCCCGCCTGAGGCTCCCATTCCTATGATTCGCTACCGCCCCACGAATCCCATGAATTTGCTTCTCTCACAAGCAGAACTCACTCCGCAACCTCTCCAATCATCCCCCTGGAGCCAATATGATGAGTCGCCTCTGTTCGTACATTCCATGGAGATCGATGACTATGTACGAACGGGAATCTATCTACCGACCCCGGCTGAATGGCGTGTCTCCCTCTCCGTGAAAGAGAACTCAGATCTGGTGTTTTATCCCACGGTTCGGGATCCCTCCAACCATGAGGCCTGGGGAGCGGCTGATCTGGAGGTGTCGATTGAAACCGGCTCGAGTTCCAGGACCCTCTGGCGGAGAGAGGTCAATCCCCAAGTCGGCCAACGGCACACGATGTGGAAAGAAGGGATTCGGATTCCACTGGATACTCCCGTGGGAGAACAGTTCACTCTCGTGTTTCGTTCACGGAGCCTATCCGCGGGAGGTAAGCCACAACCCATGTTGGTGGGGGACCCTCATGTGATCTCCACCTCCAAGTTCTCTCTCTTCTCCACTCCTAAAACACCCAGTAGTGTCATTCTCATCTCCGTGGATACCTTGCGAGCAGATGCGGTAGGCGTTATCGGGGGAGGCAAAGCGACACCCTGGATGGATCAGTTCTTTGGGGAGAAAGGGATCGTCTGGTCCAATGCCGAGGCTCCCTGCAGCTGGACTCTTCCCTCTCATGCCAGCCTCATGCTCTCGCAGTATCTCTCCCGCCATGGGGTGATTATGCACTATGACAGCATGCCTAATAGCGTGGTTACTCTCGCCGAGCATTTCGCCTCACACCAGTATGAGACAGTGGCGTTTACTGACCGCGAATACCTCAATTACCGTTTCGGCTTTCAGCAAGGATTCCAGCTGTTTGAACAGGTCGGCGGCCATTTCCAAGGCATCTTGCCACGCTGCTTGGATTACCTCCGGAACCGGAACCGGAACATGCCCCTGTTTCTCTTCCTCCATTCCTATGATACCCATGATCCCTATACCCCCCCCGAGGAATACCGCCGGCGCTTTGTGAGAGAGGGACTCAAGCCCTCTACCCCTGACCTGGACAACCCAAACCTGCAGTGGGACATCCTGACCAAGGCATCATTCAACAAGTACACCCTTGGGCCGGATGACCCGGAGTACTTACACTCCAAATATCTGGCCGAGGTGGCTTATGTGGATGACATGCTGAAGAACTTTTTCAACCGGATCATCGCGGAAAAACTCCTTCCCGATCCACTGGTGGTGCTGATATCCGACCATGGCGAAGGCTTCAATGAACATAATATGTGGACCCATGGGAAATCCCTTTACGAGGAGGAGGTGAGAGTCCCCATCTTGTTCCATTTCCCCGAAGATCAATATGGCGGACACCGGCTTGAAAAACGTACTTCTCTGATTGATGTCCCTCCCACGGTGTTCGAATTCCTGGGGTGGGAGTTACCCAGCAATTGGCAAGGCATTTCTCATATGAATCAGATGAGTCACTCCGCCCCGCAACTACCCGCCCGGAAAATTTACGCCGAGTTCGCCAATGATACGAACTCTCTCTTTGCCCTAACCCAGGAAAACAAAAGGTACATCAACTCCGTCCATGACAGGATCACGCCTGACAAGAAGATCATCCGTTCCCGCAGGGTGGAAGCCTTCGACCTC
>CAZORO010000476.1:0-4653 GCA_964581845.1 uncultured bacterium | reverse complement strand
TAAGACCGTGCTCATCATGGAGTTGATCCGCAACATCGGCCATGAGCATGGTGGCACCTCGGTCTTCGCCGGCGTGGGCGAACGCACCCGCGAGGGCAACGACCTCTGGCTGGAGATGAAGGAATCGGGGGTTATCAACAAAACCGCCTTGGTCTATGGCCAGATGAACGAACCGCCCGGGGCGCGCTTACGCGTGGGACTCACCGCCTTGACCATGGCTGAGTATTTCCGTGATGAGGAAGGGCAGGATGTGTTGCTCTTCATCGATAACATTTTCCGTTTCACCCAGGCTGGCTCCGAGGTTTCCGCCCTCTTGGGACGTATGCCCTCGGCGGTGGGATACCAACCCAACCTCTCGACCGAAATGGCTGGCCTGCAGGAACGCATCACCTCCACCAAGAAGGGTTCAGTCACCTCGGTGCAGGCCATCTATGTCCCCGCCGACGACTTGACCGACCCGGCTCCGGCCACCGCCTTCGCGCACCTCGATGCCACCACTGTACTCTCGCGCCAGATCGCCGAGTTGGCCATCTACCCGGCGGTCGACCCTCTCGACTCGACCTCGCGTATCCTCAAGCCGGATATTCTCGGCCTGGAGCATTACCAGGTCGCGCGGCAAACTCAGAAGGTTCTCCAAACCTACAAGGACCTCCAGGACATCATCGCCATCCTCGGCATGGATGAGCTTTCCGATGAGGACAAGCTCACCGTAGCCAGGGCCCGTAAGATCCAACGCTTCCTTTCCCAGCCGTTCTTCGTGGCCGAGCAGTTCAGCGGACGCGCCGGGCAGTATGTCCGCCGCGAGCAGACCGTGGCCGGTTTCAAGGAAATCCTCTCCGGCGATTTGGATGAACTCCCGGAGCAAGCATTCTACATGGTCGGCGGAATCGACATGGCTAAGGAGAACGTGGAGGAGATAGCAGAAGCGCATACGTAAGGCAATTGAAATATCTCATAGGGGCTGGCGGAGAGAGATCCTCACCAGCTTTTTTTTTGAAAGAGAAACCCATGAAGTGCCATGTTTGCGATGGGGCGAGGGGGCCAAACTGCACCGATCTCCCTTTTAAGGTGAGTGACAAGACGATTGTGATTCTTTAAGACCTTCCAGTGATCCAATGTGGCAGCTGCCAGGAGTTCCTAATTAAAGACCCGATCATGGAGCGTGTGGAAGAAATCCTTGAACGAGTCGATGCGGATTCCGAGCTCGATATGGTACGCTTCGCGGCTTGATGTCAGGTTTTTCCGGTATCGAGTTGTTTCATGCTTTGTAAGTAAGCGATCACTTCCTCCGCGGTATCAAACGGCCCATACACCCGGCCTTCCTCGATATCTTTGAGGGCCTCTTCGATGTGAGCCCGCATTTGAGGGCCGATGGGTTCATCAGTTTCGGAGAAGGTCTCTGGCTGGCGTGTAATCATGGCGGTATGGTCCTGGAGTTTGACCTCCACATAGTCACCCGGGTTCGGCCCCAGTTTGGTCCTTACTCGTGTGGGGAAGACCACCTCGTTATTCGGCCCCATACGTACAACTGTCATCTGGGGTTTGCTCTTTTACGACATCGGGCGTTGACCTCCCCCAGTGAGTGTTTGAATACCGGTAGCGACTTACGTCAGTAAACCTATTCTTCAAGATGGCCTGTCAATCTCATCCCTTTAGAAAAACGAAGCCCTAACCATTGCCCTTTCTCCACCCGCTTCTTAAACTGAAGTGGACAATGTAGTTTCCGGGGGTATGCCCGAGAGGGTCTCCCCCTACCCGCGTCCGAATACGGACGATCATTCCCCTACAATTGGACAGAATAGGAGTCAGAAGCGATGAGTGAATCCAGCAGGCGTGAGTTTCTGGCGGCGGGGGCGATGTCGGCCCTGGGTGGTGCGATGCTTGGCGGGCAGGCGGCTGTGGCGGCGGAGGGCTCCCCACGTGGCGGCCATGCCGATGCGATGAAGGCCCTTTTCCCTGGAGCGGTCGACAAGGATGGGAAGTATGTCCTGCCTCCGCTTCCTTATGCCTATGATGCCCTTTCCGAGGTGCTCGATGAACAGACCATGAGGATTCACCATGACAAGCATCACGATGCCTATGTGAAAGGACTCATCAAAGCCGAGGATGAGCTGGCCAAGGCACGCCAAGCCGGGAATTTTGATCTTGTGACCCATTGGTCCAAGCAGGCGGCTTTCCATGGGGGCGGGCACTTCCTGCACACACTTTTCTGGGCCGGGATGGCCCCTTCCACCGAATCCGGAGAACCCAGTGAGTCCCTCAAAAAGGGTATTGAAAAGGATTTCGGGAGCATGGATGCGATGCTGGCACACCTGAAGGCCGCCACCAAGTCGGTGGAGGGGTCTGGCTGGGGTGTGTTGGCCTGGTCCATCGCGGCGGGCAAGCTGGTGATCCTCCAGACACAGAATCACCATCTCCTGAACCAGTGGGCCAACATCCCATTGCTGGTAATCGATGTTTGGGAACATGCCTACTACCTCAAATACCAAAACAACCGCACCGCTTTTGTGGATGCCTTCCCGAAGGTCATCAACTGGAAGGGGATCTCGGAGAGGTACGAAAGGCTGGCGGGGTAAAAGTCTAGTGTTTTTTGGGGTTTGATTAAGCAACAGAAAACCTCACCCCCCTCTCCCCCCCTCGCCCAGCGGGAGAGGGGGGAGGGGGGTGAGGTTGACTTCATTTCGATCTTTCCATCGCTCCAAGGATATCGGCGAGAACCACCTCCCAGTGGTTCTCATCCTTGGGGGGAAGGATCTCCAAATAAAGCCGGTTCTGCACCGAGACCCGGATCTTGCGTGGGTACGCACGATCGAGTTCCATCACCATTTTCGGGCTGAACCGGCTGGCCGCGCTTTCTGAAAGGCGCAACCTCGCCCCATCGGCACGGACTCTAAGGTGATCCACCCCCGCCCGCTTGGCGTAATCTTTCAGCTCCAGGTTGATGAAGAGCTGCTCGGCGGCGCTGGGAAGCTTGCCATAAAGATCCTCGATCTCCTCCCTTAGCCTTGTACGCGATTCGATCCCATCCAGGGTGGCCATGCGCTTATGGAGCGACATCCTCTGGCGCGGACTGGGAACATAATCGGGTGGAAACTCACCGGAGCGGTAGGTGTCGATGGTCACGGTGAAGTAGTCATCCCCCAGCTTCTTCCCGCGCATCTCCTGAACCGCCTTGGCCAACATGCTGGAGTAAAGGTCGAAGCCTACCGCCGCGATATGTCCATGTTGTTCGCGTCCTAGGATGTTGCCCATCCCACGGATCTCTAGATCACGCATGGCGATAGTGAAGCCCGAACCAAGCGCGGTATTCTCCTGAAGGGTTAACAAACGCTGACGGGCAACTCCCGTTAGTCCTTGCTTGGAGGGGACCAGGAGATAGCAATAGGCCTGATGCTTGGCGCGTCCGACCCGTCCACGCAACTGGTAGAGTTCCGAAAGACCAAAGGTATCGGCGCGGTTGATGAGGATTGTATTCGCGTTGGGGATATCAGACCCGACTCGATGATGGTGGTGCATACCAGCACATCCACCTCGCCCGCGATGAAGCGGACCATGATCTTCTCAAGGTCATGTCCCTCCATCTGCCCATGCCCCACCGCCAGACGCGCCTCGGGGACAATATCCTGCACCATGTCGGCCATGGCATAAATCGACTCCACACGGTTGTGCAGGAAGAACACCTGCCCGCCGCGCGCGAGCTCGCGCAGGATGGCGTTCTCGATCACCTCCGGCTTGAACTCCAGGACAAAGGTCTCAATTGGCAACCTATTCGAGGGAGGTGTGTTCACCAGCGACATATCGCGTACCCCGCTCATGGACATATAAAGCGTGCGCGGGATCGGTGTGGCCGAAAGGGTCAGCACATCCACTTGGGTGCGCAGGTGCTTCAAACGTTCTTTGTGCTTGACACCGAAGCGCTGTTCCTCATCGACAATCACCAGGCCGAGGTCCTTGAACTCGACATCCTTCTGCAACAGGCGGTGGGTGCCGATGAGGATGTCCAGGTCTCCCTGCTTGGCTTTCTTCAGACACTCCTTGAGCTCGTTCCGTAAACGGAAGCGGCTGGCCGACTCAATGGAAACCGGGTAGTCGATCATCCGGTCGGAGAAAGTTTGCAGGTGTTGTTGAACAAGTACGGTGGTGGGAGCCAGGACAGCCACCTGTTTCCCCTCGCAGACCGCTTTGAAGGCGGCCCGCATGGCTACCTCGGTCTTCCCGAAACCGACATCACCGCATACCAAACGATCCATGCAGCGCGGGGATTCCATGTCCTTCTTCACATCCACAATGGCCTTCCACTGGTCCACTGTTTCCTCAAAGGGGAAGGAAGCCTCGAAAGCATGTTGCCAGGGGGTATCGGGTGGGAAGCAATAACCGGGGACCGCCTCGCGGGCGGCATACAGCTTGAGCAGGTCCTCGGTCAGGTCTTCAATCGCCTTGCGCGCCTTGGCCTTGGCGGTCTGCCAGGCCTTGCCTCCCAGCTTGGAAAGCTTGGGAGCCGCATTGTCACCGCTGATGTAACGGCTCACCCGGTCGATCTGCTCGATGGGGACATAAAGCACATCCTCATCGGCATAGCGTAGCTCCAAGAACTCGCCCTCGCGTCCACCGATGGTGAGCCGCTTGAGACCCACAAAACGTCCGATCCCATGG
>CAZORO010000475.1:0-4656 GCA_964581845.1 uncultured bacterium | reverse complement strand
ACATACTGTTTGAGGAGTTCTCTCTCAAAGGCGTCGTAGGACGTGTCGATCGAGAGATCTAGGGAATCCTTTGGATCAAGAAACATTTCATGTCCATCCACAAAGGCATGGCCGGTCTTCAGCCTGCGCTTGAGAGCGGAATGCCATTCGCGTAGAGGTAACAGATAGCCAATCCCGAACAGCCTCAACGCTTTTTTGATGAGCCGGCTCAGAGAGAAGAGCCAGCGGCGGATTGTGATTGACATCGGGCTGAGGGCAGGTTACCTCACCCACGGTCAATGGGTAAACTCCTTATTTCTGTGGATATATCTCAACCGGACAGGCGGAACCCCTTTTGTCGTTGGAGTTTCGCGCCGAGTGTGGCAACATGGCCCAGTTCCCTGGATCTCATCGATATGGCCCAAGCCCCTTTCAGTGTTGCTATTGTGGGACGTCCCAATGTGGGCAAGTCCACCCTTTTTAACCGGATCATCGGGCAGCGGCTCGCTATTGTAGATGACCAGCCAGGGGTGACACGCGATGTGATCTCCCGTGTCTTTGAGTGGAATGGAGTTCCCATCCGTTTCTTGGATATGGGTGGTTACGAGACTTCCAGCCGGGGTGAGATCGAGATCAACATCCGTAAGCAGATCGAGGAGACGGTCGAACTGGCTGATGCCCTGGTCTTGGTCGTGGACATCACCACAGGTCCCACCGCCGAGGATGAGGATGCCGTGGAGTTTGTCCGGCGGTGTGGACGTCCGGTGGTGGTGGCGGTCAACAAGGCAGACAACTGGGAACGGGAACAGACCGGATTAACTGACTTCCTGGTCTGGGGATTCGATCAGGTCATCCCGGTCTCCGCGATTCATGGACATGGAACCGGGGACTTGTTGGATGCGATTGTGGAATCACTTCCCGAACATGCTGCCGAGTACGACCTCTCCGGAGAGGAGGATGCCATCCGGGTAGCCATGGTGGGACGTCCCAATGTCGGCAAGTCAACCCTTCTGAACCGGCTAGTGGGTAAAGAACGCTCTCTGGTTTCAAGTATTCCAGGAACTACCCGCGATCCAGTCGATACTCTTGTTGAAGTGGATGGTCACAAATACCTTCTCATCGATACCGCTGGCATCCGCCGTCCCAGCCGCATCCATGATATTGAGAAATATTCGGTGGGACGCGGGATGTTGGCCATTGAGCGAGCTGATGTCCTGCTCCTGATAATCGATGGAGAGTCCGGGCTGACCGAGACTGATGCCAATGTATTCGGCCAGGCATATGAGACAGGACGTGCGGCGGTGATCGTCGTGAACAAGTGGGATGCGGTCGAGAAGGATACAGGTACATCCGGCAACTGTGTCAAAGTCATTCACGACAAACTCAAATTCCTGCGTCACTGCCCCATCCAGTTCGTAAGCGCTCTGACAGGACAGCGGACTCACAAGCTCTGGGATGAAATACAGAATGTTTATACGGGTTACACCCTGCGTGTTCCTACCGCCGGACTCAATGAGAGCCTGCGAGCGTGGGTCGCACACCGGCCTCCTCATGGAATCAAGGGACGTCACCCTAAAATCCTTTATGTGACCCAGATTGGAGTCAAGCCTCCCACCTTCACCCTTTTCGTGAGAAATCCAGATGCTCTGCATCTGACCTATAAACGCTATCTCATGAACCGGATGCGTGAGACCTATGGATTCGAGGGAACCCCCCTGCGCCTCTTGATTCGTGAGTCGAAGCGGCGTGAAACCCCTGGCTTTGACCAGACTGATTCACAGGCCGGCGAACAATGACTACGCTGGACCGTTCCTCTTCACAACCGCTCTACCGCCAGCTGGCTGATCTTCTCCGTGAACGCATCGAGAGTGGATTCCTGGCCGCTGACAAACTGATTCCTGGAGTGGAAGAGCTTGCCGGCCAGTACAAGGTTCCACTCACCGTCGTAAATAGGAGTCTCCAGATCCTCTTGGAGGAGGGACGGCTCGAACAGGTGTCAGGGAAGGGTTTCTACCCGAGGTGCTCCAGGCCGGTGACCGGTGTGTTATTTGAATGGGATCCCGCCGAGGCGCGTCTCGACCTGTCTGGTCACACCGAAGTCCGGGTTCTTTCCAAGGTAATGACTACCCTTCCACGCGAGCTGCTTCATACCTTCGAAGTCCATGGAAAGAGTGGCCATCAAGCCAGCCGGATCGTGAAACTCCATTTGGTGAGTGGTCAACCCAAGGCCCTTGAAATCATCCTGGCGCCTCTCGGTGAACTCCCGGGGCTGTTGATGCGCGATCACCGTCATTCCAACCTGTATCGCCTCATCGATGCGGACTATCACCTTCCCTTAACCAAGGTCATCCAGCACACTGGAGTTCGTCCCCTCCTGGCCGAGGAGGCAAAAGTGCTGGGATCCACCGAGGATTTTCCTGCTTTATCGATCCGGCAGTTGCTTGTAGGTGAAAGTACACCCTTGGCGATGGTGGAATGGTTGATCCCAGGTGGCCGTTGCGACATTGTGATGGAAGGAAGAGCGGTCAGAGGAAGGCGGAAATAACTGGACGCGGTCTCAGGAACATGGGTAGGATAATTGGTGAAAGATTGGTCTTCGGGGAGCTGCCGTTATGGAAATGATGGAATCAGTGAAGAAGCTGATCGAGTACCACACTGAGGCGGAACCTTCTTTGATGGAGATCTATCTATTCCCATCGAATGAAGAGGTACATCTAGTCGAGGTCGATGAAAACACCAGTTGTACCGAAGGTGGACAGATGGATGCATGGTATCTCGACGCATATCCTGAAGGGGGGATTGCCCTCCCATCCGGGCTTGCGCTGATCCATCCCAGCGAAGTGGGGAAAATCAATCCCCCGGATGGCTGGGGAACCTGGGAGGATGCTGAATTGGTGTGGTCAAGGGCTTGGGCTAATGCCTGAAACATGGAGATCCGCATTTATTAGACAAGCCCGGGCGGACTATATCTGGGCGAGGGAGCTTCGTAATGCTGGGGCTCCTACTTGTCATTGGCTTCACTTTCTTCAGATGGCAGCTGAAAAACTGGCAAAGGGATATACCTGTTCGCGGACCGGCGGGCAACCTAGAACAACCCATGTTGGATTTACCCGTTTCCTTCAAAGCATAGCCCCTAAGGATCAACGCCTAAGATCCGAATGGCAGACGAGGAACCGGCACTTTACTGCTTACAAGGAGATGGTCCGATCACTAATCCATGTCGGACATGCAATCGAACAACTCGCCCCTGCTCTTGCAGGCCAAGGTCCAAATCCCGAATACCCGTGGGAGTATGAATCCCGTATTCTGGCTCCGGTCGATTTTTCTTTCCCGGAGATAACAACGAAAGCGGGACCCCAACTGGAGAATCTTTTCCGTTTCCTCGACACCTGCTTCCGGACGTTGAACTGATTCCTGCTTTTCCTTTCCGCCTTCTTACTCCACCCCCAATGCCCACTTGATCCCGCCCAGCAGGTGCTCTTGGAACTTGGGATTAGTCCAGACATCCTCACGGTGACCGAGTGCGGTGAAGAAACTGCGTCCCTTCCCATATTCACGGCACCAGGCCAGTGCATAGTCCCCCTCTGGGCCATAGAGTAAGCCATCTTTCTTCATGTCGGTTTTCGTGGTGTCGATGCTCAGGAGGACATGCAGCTTCTCGCGTGAGTAAGGTTCCTTGAATTGGTAGATCTCATCCTGGATGGTCCAGGAATCACCGAGCATTTTGGTGGCGGGATGATTCTTGTCCTCCACCTTGATCGTGACCGGCGGGTCCCCAGCTCCCCAGGGGTGATTCACGAAATAGGCGCCGCAGATATCTCCAAACTCCTTCCAATGGAAGAAGGTATCCGAGGCGCTGTGGCATCCAATGAAGGCATGACCCGATTTGATGTATTCGATGAAAGCCGCGCGCTGCTCCTCGGTGAGCAGGTCTTTGTCCTTGGCTTCCTTGTTGGAGGAGGTGTAGAAGAAGATGGCATCGTATTCGTTCATCTTCTCCTTGGTAAGGAAGGAGAGATCGATCTCCTCGGGCTTGAGTTTCCACATGTTCAGGCAGTCCGCCTCAAAAACTCCGGAGTCCTGGCCGATTTTGGCGAGGGTCTGCTCGCAGAGCTCCAGGGCGGAGTGTTTATATCCCTCGCAAAAAGTGTGCACCAGGATTTTCTTCTTCGCGGGAGCTGTCTCCTCTGCTGGGGCAGGCAAAGCCGTGGTTAATGCTAGTATTCCTAGGATAGCCATAGTTGCACCGCTCTTCATTGACATTCTCCTTCTCCTTCTTGAGATGGGTCTGTAGTAAAACAAACAGGTACGCTCAGGGGGCGACTGGTAATCTCTTCACTTCCTCGATCTGCCCTAAAATGATGCCGTTGTCTTTGTACTTCTTCAACATGAAATGTGTGGTGGTCGACTGGATGTGATCTAGGGTGGCCAGCTTCTCGAAAACAAAATAGGAGATGTCCTGGATACTTTGCCCCTCGATCACCACCAGCAGGTCATAGGATCCCGAAACAAGGTAAAGCGAACGGACCTCCGGGAAGCGGTAGATCCTTTCGGCGATCTTGTCGAAGCCAACACCCCGTTGGGGAGTCACCCGCACCTCAATCATACAGGTGACCTTGCCATCGCTGGCCTTGGCGGGATCGGTCACCGCACGGTAACCCAAGATGATCTTCTCAT
>CAZORO010000474.1:0-4658 GCA_964581845.1 uncultured bacterium | reverse complement strand
CCCTGAGGAAACCGGCTGGTACCACCGCCGTATGACCGGCCAGTGGGCTGCCATGAGCTTAGTGTTGCTTTTTGGGCACTTCATCATCCCCTTCATCGGTCTGATCTCGCGTTACCCCAAACGCCGGATCCATCTCCTTATGCCCTGGGGAATCTGGATCCTGGCAATGCACTGGTTCGATCTTTACTGGCTGGCCATGCCTGAATACGGCTGGGGAGTGGAGGGTGCCGCCGAGGGGATTGTGGGCTTATCATTCCTCGATCTCACTGTGTTCATCGGTCTTGGAGGAATTTTCGTGGCGGGTGTGGCTCAATGGCTGCGAGATTCCTCCTTAGTACCCGAGCGCGATCCGCGCATCGGAGAATCGCTCTTCTTCGAGAATGCCTGAAAGTGGCACCATGATGAGAAATCCAGACCCCAGCAGTTCTCGTACCGTCCTAGTGGGCTTCATTGGTACGGTTCTCCTGTTCGTTATCATTGTGGCGCTACAGGCGCTTTTCTATACTGTGGAAAGAAAAGAGTTCGAGAGAAAAGTTCTGAATGAAGTCCCGGAGGAGCTCGCTTCTTTGCGGGCCAGACAGATCGAGAATCTGAATGCTTACCGCTGGGTGGACAAAGCGAGCGGGGTTGTGGCCATTCCCATCGATCAGGCCATGCGGATCATCGTCAGCGAGGCCCATCGGAAAGCCCCGGTTGATTCCTCGAACTCAGGTCCTGCAACGCCATGAAGAAACTCATCGTTCCGCCTCATCTGAGACAGCTTTTGGGAGTCCTCATCCTGTTGGTATGGGGATGGCCCCCTATCTCATCAGCCCAACTTGCAGGACCGGTTCCGCCTGAATTGGAAGGTGTGGGAGTCACGGAGAAACTGGGTGTTCAGATACCTCTCGATCTGGAGTTCTTTGATGAGCGAGGGAATCCAATCAAGTTGCGCCACTTCTTTGATGGAAAGCGTCCAGTTCTCCTGACCCTCAACTATTTTGGTTGTCCGATGCTCTGTGGTCTGCAGATGACAGGCCTTCTGGAAGCTCTCAAGGATATGTCTTGGACACCGGGCAAAGAATTCGAGATCATCACTGTCAGCTTCGATCCCGGAGAAACACCCATCCTGGCCAAGAACAAGAAGCAGAATTATCTCCGTGAACTTGGCCGTGCCGATGCCGCCAAGGGCTGGCACTTTCTCACCGGCCGTCAAGACCAGATTAAAGCGCTCACCGATGCCGTAGGCTTTGGCTACAAATACAACGATGAGCGCCAGGAGTACATGCATGTGGCGGCTCTGATGGTGATGTCGCCCGAGGGAAAGGTGAGCCGCTACATCTACGGCATCGTGTATGAGCCGGAAACCATACGCCTTTCGCTGGTTGAGGCGGCCGAGGGAAAGGTCACCAGCACACTCGACCGCCTGATTCTGTTCTGTTTCCACTATGATGCCACGGAAGGGCGTTACACTCTGGCGGCTCTCTCCCTGGCCCGTTTCTTCGGGCTTCTGACACTTGCTGGGATTGCTGTCCTATTGATCCATTTCTGGCGCCGTGAAGCCCGTGCTTCCATCTCCAACAGGGCCATTGAGGGACATCCATCTTGAGTCTTTACAGTCACTCCTTTGGATCTTTCCTGTCTACGGTACTCAATCAATCAGAAGGTTCCTTCTGGCTTCCACCGCAACGCTCGACCTATGCCCAGGATGTCGATAAGGTCTTTCACTTTATCCTCTACCTTTCGATTTTCTTCTTCCTGTTAATTGTTTTCCTGATGGTGTATTTCGTTTTGAAGTACCGTCAGCGGGAAGGGCAGGGACCTGAGCCCAGCCCCGCCCACAACACCTTTCTTGAGGTAACTTGGACTATTATTCCGCTCATTCTTGTCTGTGTCATCTTCTACATGGGTTTCACCAGCTTCATGAACATGGCCACCACACCGGAAAATGCGTATGAGATCAATGTGACTGGGATGAAATGGAAATGGCTCTTCAGTTATCCCAATGGCTACACGGATGAAAAGCTGCATGTTCCCATCGACCGCCCAGTGCGCCTCATTCTGACTTCTCAGGATGTCATCCACAGCCTCTACATCCCCGCCTTCCGGATGAAGATGGATGTGGTCCCTGGCCGCTACCACAAGGTCTGGTTCAATGCCACAGAGCCGGGTGAATACGATGTTTACTGTGCGGAATTCTGCGGTACTGGGCACTCGGATATGATCACCAAGGCGGTAGTCCATCCCCCCGGCGAGTTTGAGAAATGGCTGGAGACCGCTTCTGACTTTCTGGCGGCTCTGCCTCCCGCCGAGGCTGGAGAAAAACTCTACAAATCGCGTGGGTGTTCCGCCTGCCACTCATCGGATGGAAAAGCAAACACTGGCCCTACCTTCCAAAACCTATTCAACCGTCCAGTCCAGCTCAAGGATGGCTCAACCGTAGAGGCGGATGAAAACTACATCCGTGAATCGATCCTCAATCCACAGGCCAAGGTGGTTTCCGGTTACCAGCCTGTCATGCCCACTTACAAAGGAAAGCTCAAGGATGAGGAAATTCTGGCCATCATCGAATACATTAAGACTTTGAAGCAATAAGGGAGAAAAGAACTACCCCATGGCCACCCATACAACCACAGTCCACCCTGGCACGTTCGAGCATCCGGAAACCCGGCATGGTGAAAATTATCTGACCGTCGGCAAAGGTATCCTTTCGTGGCTGATCACGGTGGACCACAAACGCATTGGTGTGATGTACCTGATATGCATCCTGGGTGCTTTCTTTCTAGGGGGCATGGCCGCGGTTCTTGTACGGACCGAGCACATCACTCCCCACCAGACCATCATGGAGGCGGACAATTACAACAAGATGTTTACGCTCCATGGGGCGATGATGATCTTCCTTTTCATCATCCCCGGAATCCCAGCGACGCTTGGAAACTTTGTGCTTCCGATCATGATCGGGGCCAAGGATGTCGCCTTCCCCCGTTTGAACCTGTGCAGCTGGTATTTATGGGTGATTGGCGCTCTCTTCGCGATCCTTTCTCTTATCCTTGGTGGCTTTGACACTGGGTGGACCTTTTACACCCCATACAGCACCTCTACTGCCTTCCGGGGAGTCATCCCGATCGCCACCGGGGCCTTCATCCTCGGTTTCAGCTCCATCTTCACCGGTCTCAATTTCATCGTGACCATCCACAAACTGCGCGCGCCAGGCATGGGATGGTTCCAAATGCCGTTGTTTTTATGGGCCCTTTACTCCACCGCGATCATCCAGATCCTGGCCACACCCGTCCTGGGGATTACTCTGTTGCTTTTGATTGTTGAACGTGCCTTCGGAGTGGGTATCTTTGACCCTGGCTTGGGAGGAGATCCAGTCCTTTTTCAGCACTTCTTCTGGTTTTACTCACACCCAGCCGTCTACATCATGATCGTACCGGCCATGGGGGTGATCAGCGAGCTCATCTCGGTCTTCAGCCGCAAACACATCTTCAGTTACAAGTTCATCGCCTACAGCAGCATCGCTATCGCTGTCTTCGGATTCCTGGTGTGGGGACACCACATGTTCACCAGCGGACAATCGAAACTGATGAATATGATTTTCAGCGCGCTCACCTTCAGTGTGGCGATTCCCTCGGCCATTAAGGTCTTCAACTGGACCGCCACCCTTTACAAGGGATCGATCAGCCTGAAAACCCCCATGCTTTATGCTCTCTCCTTCCTGTTCCTGTTTGGTATCGGTGGACTGACTGGTCTCTTCCTCGGTGCACTCGCGACCAATGTTCACCTCCATGACACCTATTTCGTGGTGGCGCATTTCCACTATGTCATGTTTGGTGGGACCGTGGTTGCGTTCCTGGGTGGACTGCACTACTGGTGGCCGAAAATGTTCGGTAGGATGTACAACGATACTCTCGGTCAACTGTCCTGCCTGCTCATTTTCATCGGCTTCAATCTCACTTTCTTCACCCAGTTCCTGCTGGGCAGCCATGGGATGCCAAGGCGGTATTTCAACTACGATGATCAATTCCAGTCATTGCATGTCTGGTCGACCATCGGCACCTATCTTCTCTTGGTGGCCTTCCTGCTCATTGCGTACTACCTGGCCGATTCGTTGGTACGTGGCGCAAAGGCCCCAGCGAACCCCTGGGGAGGCGCCAGCATGGAATGGCAGACCAGCTCTCCACCACCTGTCGAAAACTTCAGCAAAGAACCAATAGTGGGAGATCCCTACGATTTCTCGGATCTCGTCTTTGATCAGGAGACACGTGGATACATCAGGATCACCAAAGCGGGAGCAGCCTGAAATATGGACCCTGACATCCAGCACGCCCAGAAAGATCATGCGGGTCATTCCCATGATCCACGCCTCCAACACCATTTCAGTTCACTCACCCAGCAATTTGAATCGGGCAAGCTCGGTATGTGGCTCTTTCTCGCCACCGAGGTGCTCCTTTTTGGGGGTCTTTTCTGTGCCTATTCGGTCTACCGTGCCAACCATCCCGAGGTCTTCATCTATGCGCACCAGTTTCTGGACAAATTCTGGGGCGCTGTGAATACCTGTATCCTTATAATCAGCAGCTTCACCATGGCTTGGGCGGTCCGCTGTGCCCAGATCGGAAAGCAAACAGGCCTGGTCATCCTCTTATCTCTGACCCTTCTGTGTGGTTTCGGCTTCCTGG
>CAZORO010000473.1:0-4660 GCA_964581845.1 uncultured bacterium | reverse complement strand
CGTGCCACCGAAGAGATCGGTAACCGTATCCAGGCAATGCAAGCCGATACCCACAACGCCTCCAGTATCATTGAGAAGACTACAGAGATCATCGGGAGGATGAGCGCCATCTCCCATACCATCGCCGCCGCTGTTGAGGAGCAATCCGCGACCACCAGCGAGATTTCACAGACAGTTCAGGGTGTTTCCGCGGCCGCGAAGGAAGTAGCCCGGAATATCCAGGAGGCCTCCACGGCGACTAATCTGATCTCTTCCACAATCCAAGGGGTGAACGAGGCCGCTGGTGGGACTGCCTCGGCGGCCACGGAGTCCAACGCCAGCGCCCGCGAACTGGCCGAAATGGCAATCCGCCTGCGTGGAATTGTGGCTCAGTTCAAGGTGTAGGTTGGGATATTGAGACTTTTTCGTCTTCGCAAATGGGGAAGAAAACTTGGAAGGTGCTTCCCTTTCCAACCTCGCTGTGGACCTTGATCGTGCCACCATGTCAATGGGCGATTCCCAACACAGCTGGTAACCCCAGGCCACGCCCAATGAACTTGGTGGAGAAGAAGGGTTCAAATATCCGTAACATGTTCTCTGGGGGAATTCCGCAACCGGTGTCGGAGACCGCTACGAAGGCGTAGACCCCATCGGGCAGGTTTTGATAGAGCCACGGAGAGGCGAGTTCATCGCCTCGGAAGTGTTGATAACCAGTGCTTAGGGTCACTGTTCCGCTTTGATCTCCAATCGCTTCAATGGCATTGAGGGCTAGATTCATGATGGCTTGATGGATCTGTGTGGAGTCGGCCTTGATGAGTGGGAGGGATTCGTACCCGTGATAGCGGAGTTCGGCCTGCTTGGGGGCCGATCCTTTCAAACTCCGTTGAACCTCCTGAACGGCTTGGTTCAAATTGACGGGCTGGAGAACAAACCGTCCCTTCCCCGAGTAGGCCAGCATCTGTTGGCAGATCTCAGCTGCCCGGTGGGATGCATTCAGGGCTGCCTCGAGAGTCCGCCTGTGCATGGAGGGAAGAGAAGCATCTATCAGTGTGATTTCAATGTTCCCCATCGTCCCCATCAACAGGTTATTGAAATCATGCGCTATACCTCCCGCCAGGATGCCAAGGCTCTCCATTCGTTGAGATCTCTCCAGTTTACGTTCCATTTCCTGGAGTGCCTGCTCCACACGGCGTTGGCCAGTCACATCCCGGAGAACAAGGATTTTTCCAACGCTTCTTTGGTTCCGGTTGGTCAATGGCTTAATGCGCGCATCAATCCAACGGCTTTCACCTGGATCACTAGTAGGATCCTTCCATACTCCATCGGCTCCCTCCTGAAACCGCCTCAGAATGGCCGGGAATCTCGAGAGAATCTCTTTGATGGGGTAACCAATCGAGGAATCCGCTGTGATCCCAAACCACTTCTCGGCGGCGGCATTGAGGTTGACTACCCGGTCCTGGGTGTCAATCACCAAAACCGCATCGGGAAGCTCTTGGAAGAGCATTCCATGAGCAATCGGAGTGACATCCAGTAGACGGAATGAGAATAGATTCAAAGTAATCAACAAGCCTGTGATGGCAAAAGCCATGGGAGTGAAATCAGCTTCGGGAAAAGGGCCCAGACGTAAGGCATATATCAGACTCGTGGCCCAGGGAATAAACGCGCTGAAGATCAACAGGCCGGCCTGGAGGCGGTATAGCCAAGGGAATCTCAGCGCCTGTTGTATGATGAGGATCGACCCCATGAATATCAGTGCATAGTTGTATGCCACCGATATCCAATAAATAGAACCATGCTCATACTCCAATAGCATGTAGTCTCCATGCGGGATTGGAGTGATAGAGGGCCATGCAAGCTTGTGAAACTCATTCGTCCAATACAGAAAGACAATGATAGCGGGCAGGATGAACAGAGCGATGATTCGTTTGGGATTCACCCATTCCGCGTGTCCACGAAAATGGACAGCGAACAAGAACCAAGCCACACCGATCAAGTTGATCCCAGGAATAGAAATCTTGGACCACAAAACCATTGTGGAAAACTGTTGAGAGATGTACTCCGCCGCGCCACAAAAAGCCCAAACACAAACGCCAATCATTAGTAGTGACAGATAATTGGCTCCAGGGGTTTCCCTACGGCGCCGCCAGACAAATATGGCGATGACGGCGGCAATGAGCGCAGCGAGTGCTTGCAACAGAACAAGAGTGGCGTGCTGAATGTTCATAGAGGATGTCAAACTAAAGTTACCAACTATTATGGTAGAAAAGATCTCCTGCTTCCAAGGAGAATGGATGGTAAGCAAGGGGAGTCTATGGATAATTTGAGCCCCAGAACCGCTTCCACCGTTCCTATGATAATTCCCTTGTTGACCGGAGCCAGCTGGAAGAATTTTGAAGCCCCTTCTCGAAAAGTTGCATGTTGGTAGAGTGATTCTTCAAGAACATTCCGCCAAATGTCTTTCATCAAGGAGCTCCTATATGCCCGTCGCGCCTGTTACACCGAATCTGAGGAATCCGGACGATCCTGTTTCCATTATTGTCCTCGGAGCCTCCGGAGACCTTGCCCGGAGGAAGGTCATCCCAGCCCTTTTTGCTCTCTATTGCCAGAAACTCCTGCCAGAGAGATTCTGGGTGATTGGATATTCACGCAGCCATCTTTCACATGCGGAGTTCCGGAGCCGGATTACTGAACACTTGACCTGCCGCTATGCCCCAGGTGAGTCTTGCGGGGAAAGGATGGAGGAATTCCTGGGACGCTGTTTCTATGTCAGTGGAGGCTATGATGACCGGGCCTCATTCGCTAACCTGCGTGAGGAATTACGTAAGCATGAAGAAGCGCGTCTCACCAACCGTATTTTCTATATGGCCATCCCCCCCTTTGTGTTTCATGATGTAGCCCAATCTCTTCGATATGCCGGCTTGGTCAGCGGCCCTTATGACTCCAACTGGTCACGTGCTGTCATCGAGAAACCGTTCGGTTCGGACCGGGCCTCCTCGGATGAAATGGTACGCAACATGGCGGATGTCTTCACCGAGGAACAGACCTATCGGATTGACCACTATTTGGGGAAAGAGGTCATCCAGAATCTGTTGGTGTTGCGTTTCGCCAACCTGATCTTCGACCCTATCTGGAACCGTGCGCATGTTGAAAATGTCCAGATCTCCTGGAAGGAAGACCTTGGAATCGAGGGACGTGGTGGATACTTTAATGAGTACGGCATTATCCGGGATGTCATGCAAAATCACCTCTTGCAGATCCTGGCGCTGATTGCCATGGAGCAGCCAGTAAGCCTCCATTCTAGGGATGTCCGTGATGAGAAGGTCAAACTGCTCAGATGCATCGCTCCCGTGAATCTCGAGGATATGGTTCTAGGACAATACGGGCCAGGAATCTGGAAGGGAGTGAAACGTCCTGGCTATCGTGAGGAGGAATCAATTCCAAAGGATTCCCGGACTCCAACCTATGCGGCGGCGGTTCTCCATATCGCCAACCGCCGCTGGGCAGGCGTTCCTTTCCTGATTCAAGCTGGCAAGGGACTGAATGCACGCATGACCGAAATCCGTATCCAGTTCCGTGAAGTGCCTGCCAATCTTTACAGTAACCAAGGTGGTCCGCTGGCTCGGAATCAACTGATCATCCGTGTCCAACCCGATGAGGCGATTACCTTTGAAATCATGAACAAAACGCCCGGTCTGGAGATGCACCTCGGAAAGAGCAACCTCAACTTACGCTATGGATCCGCCTTCGATGTGGAGATCCCCGATGCTTATGAATGCTTACTCTTGGATGTGATGGAGGGAGACGAAAGCCTCTTTATCCGTTCCGATGAACTCGCCGCCGCTTGGGATATCTTTACCCCCATCCTTCACCAAATCGAGAGAGAGAAAATCGAACCGGATCAGTATCCCTTCGGCTCGAATACGCCTTCGCGGGCTGTTGCCATGGCCGCGCGTTTTGGAGCGGAATGGCATCAGGATTGACCTCTGGGTGGAGAGGGAAAAAAACGGAGTGGTGAATTCGTTCGCCTTTTGACACGAGACCGGGTCATGGTCCATACGAGTGGCAAAAAACGAATGAATCCACTACTCCGCCAAGTACAATAAGGGAGATTCTTGTGAGCATCCACTTCACCCATTTCACTTCGCTTGAGAACCTCACTCAAGCGGGCGCCGGCTTGTTATTCCAATACTTTCGCCTGATCCAGAGTCATCCTTATGCCATCATGCTCTCGGGAGGGAAAACTCCCTTGGAGATCTACCGGCGGCTGGCGGGAGAGAGAGGACCGGTGGCCAAGACCCTCCACCTCCTTTGGAGCGATGAACGCATGGTTCCAGGTGATTCTCCCGAAAGCAATTACGGAAACACTCAGGAGCTCATCTCAGCATTGGGAATTCCCCCTGAAAGACTCTTTGCCGTGAGATCAAGTCTTCCCCTGGATGAGGCGGCTAGGGACTACCATGACCAGATTCAAAGGTTTCTCGATATGGGGGGAACTTTTCCACTTGGGCTTCTGGGATTGGGAGGGGATGGACATACCGCCTCTCTGTTCAATGTGGAAGATACAAGAGAGAAACGAGGGTGTTGGGCCATTCCGGTCAGACGGTCCCAGCCACCAGACCGGGTTTCCGTAACTTCCGAGCTCCTCTCCCGCTTTCAACGTATCCTTTTCCTGGTATCGGGA
>CAZORO010000472.1:0-4670 GCA_964581845.1 uncultured bacterium | reverse complement strand
GTGTTTCTTGCAATATCAGCCATCCTTCTCCCCATTGGATTGTGGTGTGGGTGTTCGTATGGCCGGTATTATCAGACCATCGGGATTATGACTCACCCGCTCGCTTCAATTGGTTTTTGAGGTTCTCCTTGATGGATCAGAACTTCACCGCCAAGCCAGCTTGCTTGCAGATGGCATTCGCTGTTATTCGATCGAAATCACGATGTCTTTTTACAGGAATCGTTTTGATACCATTAGTGTAGACTGAATGGCGAGCTCCTTCTCTGAGCAACCGGAAACCGTTCTTCTCCAGATACTCCACAAGATCCCGCCGTTTGACCGACACGTTTATATTTCCACGGCGATCTGTTCGAGTAGGGCCCGACCCTCCGGTATCTCCTGACCGAGTTGCCGATAGGCAAGGATCATTTCCTGCAGGGCATCTTGAAGCATCACTCGGCAATCTTCGAGGTCTTCTCCCTCCGTGATGACCTCTGGCCATTCCACCAGTTGCCCCATATAACCGTGCTCAATACGAGTATACTTCGCCGTGTATGTGCTCAGCATAGGAGTTCCTCCTCTTGGACTACTATACTAACCGATCCTCAATACGCGGAGGTCATGGAATTAGGTCCTTATCAAAAACAACTCCCACCGCCCCCATCGCCTCCAATAAATGCTCCGGATCCCCGGTCCCGATGATCGGATAGACCGGGAAGGGCTGACACAACAGGTATGCCAATGCAATCTGGTTGGCGGTGCAGCCCTTTTTCTCCGCGAGTTCAATCGATTGTAGCAGGTGTTCCCGGTTGACGGGGGTGTCATAGTTGGCGGCACGCGGCGCAGTCCCCAGGAATCCCCCCTTGGCCCATTCCGCATTCTCTTTTCCGAAGAAACCTTTGGCTTGTGGCGAGTAAGGGACTACTGGGAGTCCTGTACGGGTGTGGAAAGCATGAGTTTCCTTATCCATGTAGACCAGACGCATGGTGGGTGGCCGCTGCGGATTCTCTGTCCAGGCCCAGCCCGGCTGATTCGCCACAAACCCCGATAAGCCCCGTGTTTGTGCATATTCATTGGCTTTCTCGATCATTCGCCAGGACCAGTTCGAGGCCCCATAAGAACCGATCAGCTTCTCCCGCTGGAGTTCCTCCATAGTTTCGATGATCTCCTCCACAGGCAGTTCGGGGTCATCGCGATGAAGCCAGTAGAGATCGATAAAGTCAGTGCCCAAACGATCGAGGCTCTCCGCCAGGTCTTTACGGATTTCCGCTGACGAACAACGGCTCATCGCCATATTGTCCAGCGGTGGATGGGCCCCCTTAGTGGCCAGACAGACCTGGCTTCGCATCCCCCTCATCCTGAGCCACTCGCCAATGACTCTCTCGCTGACTCCCTCGCCGCCCGGAACCCAACTGGCGTAGATATGAGCGGTGTCCAGGAAATTGCCTCCCTTCCCGGCATACAGATCAAGGATACGGAAGGCTTGATCCCGGGAGGTTTTAGTTCCGAAATCCATCCCGCCCAAGCAGATGCGTGAAAGATCCGGCGACCCGAAGCGAATCGTTTTCAAGGCTTTTCTCCCTCCGCGCGTGAGAAGGTGACGATCCCCTTCCTCGCGCCTGAGATACTCACTCCCGACACATCGGGGATACCCGGGATCTCCTTGATCTCCTCGGGCTGTTGGCCATCGAGGTTACTCACCTGGGCTTTCCCTTCCTCACGCGGTGAGAGTACCTCCACGGTCACTCCGCTTCCGCCCTCAATGGCGAACTGAACCTCGGTTTTGACTCCCTCCTTGGCCTTCACGGAGAGATACAAACGAGACTCTTCCTCGAAGGGCAGGATCAGCCCATCCAGACGGAGTTCCTGTCCGCGCAGCTCCTTAGGGATGTGGGGTAGAATCCGCAGGCGGTTCTCCATGCAGTCGGCATCCACGCCAAAAAGATATTCCACTACTGCTTCAATGTACTGCGAGGCCGACCAGCCATAGCGTTGGACCCCCTCGCCCTTTCCCTCGGAGGGGGTGATGTACTCGGTGAACTTTCCATCGAAGGTCTTGATGGTTGACCAGGCCAGCTCGGCCGCGAGGTCATGACGTCCAATATCACGCAGCCCCGCGATCACTGGCAGATTTCTCATGGTCCAAATATCGCCATACCAGGCGCTGCCATCGTAGGGGCCTTTGGCCTCGACATAGCGTGGGTCGGTCTTGGCGATACTGGTGAGCGGACGATTCCCCCAGTTGAACTGGGCGGGATCTTGAAGGAGGGAGAGCAAGCGTTCTCTACGTTCGGGGGGGGCAATCCCCAGGCGAAGGGGATCGAAGGTGGTGCAGACCAGCACATCGCTGAGGTTCCCGGTTTTTAGGTTCCAGTTCCTGTACTGACCACGGTTCTCATCCCATAAATGTGTGTTAATCGCCCGCTTGAGACCCTCGAATACCTCCTTGTATTTAATTGCATCGGCTCTCTTCCCCAGACGTTCCGCGAGATCGGCCATATTCCAGCACCCAATGGCCACCGCCACATTGGTGTCCACTGCTGCATTCACGCCAGGAATGATTTCAGGATCACCGACTGTTTCTTCAAAGGTGGCGGTCACCAAGCCCGCTTGGGGATCCCGCTTGACCGGTGAAAGCCACCAGTCGAGATAACGCTTCAAGACATTGTAAGCCAGCTCCCGCAGTTCGGGGTCATTCGATCGCCGGGCTACATCGTAACCGGTCTCGAAGAGACGTGGCACGCTGCTGGTATGGGCCACTTGCCCGCGTACCGAGCCGCCGCCATAAAGATCAATGCGTCCGTCCGGGTTCTGGGATTGCACGCTCGCGAATCCACGGATAACCCCTTCGGCGAAGGCTTGGTTCGTCCACTTTGCTCCGGCCAGGTTGAGGCTGGTATCAAGCTGCCACCAATTGGGTCCATAAGCTCCACCCGGCCCCATAAAGGGATGATCGAAACCAAAGGCAGGGATATCAATAACCAGGCATTCATCCAGCACTTTGAAGGCATCCGCGAAGGTGGTTTGACTGATCCCGTTTAGCTGGATCTTTGGCACCACCTGCCCGCTGCACACATCGGGACGTTCCACCCAGACACGTGGCGGCCCATCGGTGATAGAGATCTCATCAATCCATTGATCTCCACGCAGGAACTGGTGCCCGGTCTGGATCCGGATCTGGCCGATGGTGCCTTGCCAGGCGGTGTCAATGTGACAGACCACCTCCTGCCACTCCTTGAGGTCGGGCTTCATGGTAAAGCGTACAACACCCGTGTAATCTTCCTGACCAGCTATCTTCCAGAACACCCAGCCATCGGTTTCTCCCGAAAGGTTGATCATCCGTATCTTTACCTTGGTGGCGCGGCCGGCATCCACCGCAAGCCCCGTGGGTGACTCTATGCAGGGCTTAGCCCCCGCGAACTCTCCACCCAAGGAGGCATCGCCATGGATCTGGAACGCTGTTTGAGCCAGTTGAGATGGCTCCGTGGCCTTAGGTCTCAAGGTCAACCACAGAGACCCTCCATTCACTGTTCCAGTCAGCTGTTCGGACACCTTCCACCCTTGGTTGTCATTCCAACGGTCAAAGGTCCATCTCTTGAAAACCTCCACGGATGCTTGAGTGTTCATCGTAATCAGTAACCCCAGTAAACCCAGGATCATGCCTTTCATTTCAGCTTCCCTCTTCCTTCTGCTATCAATTTCCTCTAAACAACTGAGAGTTATGGAACTGACAACCAAAACAATCTGTATTACAGGTGGGGCTGGTTTCATCGGACGCCACCTGCAGAGTGGGCTTCTTGCGCGCGGAGTCGACTCCTCGCGGATACATGTCCCGCTGATCGAAGACTGCGATCTCACTCAACTGGATAATGCCCGCCGTGCCGTGCATGGGTGCGATCTGGTGATCCACATGGCGGCGGTGGTGGGCGGTATTCATTATAACCAGACTTATCCAGGAGAAGTGTACTACCAGAACACTCTTCTGAACACGCAGGTACTGGAGGCCTGCCGCCTGGAGAATGTGGACAAGGTCGTGTGTGTGAGCAGCGCCTGCGCTTATCCCCTCAAGGCCCCGGTTCCTATCCGTGAGGAGGATCTCTTCGAGGGAGAGCCAGAACCGACTAATGCCCCCTATGGTTATGCCAAACGGATGCTGGTCGTTCAGGCCCAGGCCTACCGCCGTCAATATGGGATGAACATCGTCTCGGTAGTTCCCTTCAATGCATTCGGTCCGGGAGACAATTTCGATCCAAAGTCCTCACATGTGATTCCCGCCCTGATCCGTAAGTGCTTCGAGGAGAAAGAACTGGTGGTCTGGGGGGATGGCACCCCGACACGCAACTTCCTGTATGTCGAGGACTTCGCGGAGGGCATTCTCCTGGCGGCCGAGAAACTTGAACGGATTGATCCGGTCAACATCGGTACCGATGAGGAGGTCAGCATCCGCGAGCTGGTCGAACACATCGTACGCGAGACTGGTTTCAGCGGTCCGGTTTCCTACGACACCAGCAAACCCAATGGACAGCCCCGCCGGGGAGCCGACATCACCCGTGCACGCGAATGGCTTGGTTACTCTCCTCGTTACACCTTCGCTGAGGGGCTCCACAAGACCGTCGAGTGGTACCGCCGGGAGCGCCTTAAATGACAGAACACGCCCCCAGAACCCTGGTCTTGTTAACCCTCAACGAGAT
>CAZORO010000471.1:0-4672 GCA_964581845.1 uncultured bacterium | reverse complement strand
TGAGGAAAGTTAATGAGGCCAAGTGAGTGAGGTCGGTTGAGAAGTGAGTCCCATGGTAGGAGGATCAACGAGTGCCCATTTATGACCGCAGCTACCGGGCTTACGATGGCAAGCTACGTGGCGGCCTGGCCTGGTGGGTCATTGTCCAACAGGAACTCCGTGTACTCTTTTCCACACGCAGCTTCATCATCCTGTTGTGTCTGGGAGGCGCCCATTTCAGCGTACGTCTCCTGCAGGTGATCGCCTGCGATGTGATCGCCGCCAATCCCAATTCCCCCTTCGCCGAAATCGCGAAAAGGTTCCCTTTCTCCGTAAATGAGAACCTTTTCTTTCAATTCCTCACAGGACAGAGCACACTCCTCTTCTGGATCCTCCTCTTTGCCGGTTCAGGGATGATCTGTAATGACATCCATAACAATCTCATGGAGGTGTATTTCTCAAAACCGATCACCTGGCGGGACTATACGCTCGGTAAGATCATGACGCTGGTACTGGTGGGGTTGCTTTTAACCGCTGTTCCGGGTGTCTTTCCGGTTGGGAAACACTAAAGACCTCCTACACCTGGCCCTTTTCGATTACGGTCTTCTCGATTCTGATCGTAGTTCCCTGCTCGCTTGCGGTACTGGCGGGATCGGCGGTGCTGAAAAACCAGCGTACCGCCGCCATCGTGGTTCTTGTCCTGGTCTTTTTCGATCTAAGCGCAGCTGAAACCATTTCCGATGACCTTCTCGATGATGACCGCTACAACCTCATCGGGATCCCTTTGGCCATCTTCCATCTCGGCGCGCTGCTTTTCCATCAGGAAGAAACCCTCTATGACCTTCCCTGGTGGTGGTCCGCTCTGGTCGTGACGGGGGCCAGTGTGGTGGTACTGGCGATCATCTGCCGCAAGGTGCATCGATGCGAGGTGGAGTTATGAGCTCCGCTGTCATCGAAACTCACACTCTTTCGAAATGGTTCGGTGAGGTCATCGCGGTCAACAACCTGAGTCTTTCCATCGGTCAAGGAGTCACCGGATTGCTTGGTCCCAATGGCGCGGGGAAGACCACTTTCCTGAAACTGGCTCTCGGCCTTTACCGCGCCAGCCGTGGCAGCATCCGCATCTTCGGTCAGTCACCCCGGAATAACCTGCAGACACTTGCACGCATTGGCTATTGCCCCGAAAACGACCACTTCTTCGACCACACAACAGGTCTCGAGTTCGTTTACTGGATGATCCGTTACCGGGGAGTCTCCTCGCGGGAGGCCCGCAAGAGGGCCGAGGAGGCCTGTGTCCAGGTCGGTATGGCCGCGCGCATGAACGATCCCATCTCCACCTACAGCCAGGGGATGCGGCGGCGCATCAATATCGCGCAGGCGCTTGCTTCCAATGCCGAACTTCTCTTCCTGGATGAACCCATGGCCGGCCTCGATCCCGAAAGCCGCGAGGTGGTCTTTTCACTCATTCGCGCTCTGGCGGATCAGGGACGTGCGGTGGTTTTCTCCAGCCATATCCTGTATGAGATCGAACGGGTCACACACCATGTCGTCCTGCTGCACCAGGGAGGGCTAATCGCAAAGGGGGATGTCCGTGAAATCCGCGAGCTCATCGATGAGCACCCGCATACCGTTACCATCGAAACCCCCTCCACACACCGTCTGGCCGCCATTTTCGCCTCGGAAACCGCGACACTCGATATCGCGCTCTCCGGTAATGCCGTCACTGTCCAGACACGCGATCCCAACCGTCTTTATCAGCAGCTCAATGATCTTTATCTCGACGAGGGGATCGAAATCCGCGGGATCTATTGCCCGGATGATAATCTGCAATCCGTGTTTGAGTATCTTGTGAAATAGAGAGCGCCATGACAGGAACAGGTTCGAGCTATCTTAAATTCGTGGCGGTGTCCTTCAGCCAGGCGCTCCTTCTCATGTCGCGCCGGAAACAAACTTTCCTCCTTGTGGCCGTTGCGCTTGTTCCCGTTCTGTTGCCACTGGGGGCTTTCTTCTTCAGTGCCGGTGGACGTGGTTATTCTGACTCCTCCCTCTTCAGCCGGATAGCCACCGCAGTCTATCTGCAGACCCTAACCCCGTTGATTGCTCTCTTTCTTGGTTGCTCCCTGGTCAGCGAGGATGTCGAGTCCCAAACCATTACTCACATTTTAACCCGTCCTGTTCCTCGTTTCGCCTGGGTGTTGGGGAAATTCCTTGCCTTCAACCTGATTTCAACCCTGTCTCTCTCACTCGGCCTGGTGGTTTTCTTCTTTGTCAGCCTTCTCCCAGGGAGCGTGGAGATTAGCTCCACGAGCCTGCGTCTCCTGTCGCATTTCATGGGTGTCATCGCTTTGACGATGCTGGCCTATTCCGCGCTGTGCGCCTATATCGGGTCTTCCCAGAAACGCCCGATTATCCTCAGCCTGGTGCTGATCTATGGCTGGCAGAAAATCGCGCTGCTGATGCCCGGCGTGGTCGATTTCCTGACCATCGACAAATATGTCAAGGTGCTGCTACCGGATGTGGACAGAGACAGCGCCGCCACCTCGTTGGCCACCATGCTGCTGGAAATGCAGAAGAAGGAAGTGGAGGTTGGAACGGCAAAAGCAGTTTTTGTGTTGTTGTTCATCACAATCCTGTTCCTGGCTCTTACCGTGTGGGTGGTACGGCAGCGTGAATACACTTCCGCGAGAGTGTTGCAGGACTGAGTAAAACCTCACCCCCCTGCCCCCCTATCCCGCTGGGCGAGGGGGAACGCTCCCCCCTCTCCTTGCGGGAGAGGGGGGCAGGGGGGTGAGGTCGGAGTAGCGTGGGTAAAGAGGGGGTACCATGAAAGTCTACGAAATCTACGAACACCCCGAACATGGCCGCAAGGCAGTCAAGGTGGGCTTCTCCTGGCCCGGATTTTTCTTTCATATCTATTGGGCCGTTATAAAACGTCTTTGGCTGCCCGCTGGTGCGTATTTTCTTTTTATTCTCTTTTTTTTGATAACCCGGAAGAGTCATGTAGTTCCTTCCATCCTTCCTCTTCCCATGGGAACCGTTTTTTTACCTTTGCTCCTTAAATCGTGTTTTGCTGTTCATGGAAATCAATGGATTTCACAATACCTGATCAACCATGGGTATCAACTCGTTTCAAAACTGAATGCAAAATCAGGATCTGATGCCCTGTGGCGGTTTGAGAATACAACTGATATCGCCGAACCCATTTTTTCACCAGTACGAGAATACGGGTCCTATGTCTCTCTTTGTGTGGTTATCTGTTTCTGGTTACTCCTGAAAATCTCTTTCCCCGCTTTTTACATGGCTGGACCTGGCATGCTCAACACTCTTAAAATCAACGACCGGGTCATTACCAACCGCTTTGCCTACACATCCTCTGAACCGAAGATCGGAGATCTGGTTGCCTTCCGTGTTCCCAAAACCATCCCCAATTACGATCCCAGGAAACCCATCTGGATCAAACGGATTGTGGGCCTCGAGGGAGACCGTGTCACCATCGAGGACAATCACTTGATGGTTAACGGCCAGAGAGTGACTGATCCTCCCTTCCTCGCCACCAATACGTACGTCTCCGAGCTAGGCCGAAGTTCCACCAGACGAGATATCGTAAGCCATTGATTCTACAGGTGCTATGCACGGATTCAGTGTTGTCTGACTGGGTACACACGCATCAGTTCCATGGCTTTGGCTTGTAGTGGAGTGGGGGTGGTGAGGACAGAGATGGTAGGGGTATCGGTTTTTTGACCGATGCGGCAGGTGTTGCGGGTAAGGGTTCCCAAGTTGTTGAGCAGGCTGTGAAAACTCTGCACCGGTAGACCGTTCTCGGTTTTCCGCACGGATTTCTTACGCCGTGCCGAGGCGGATGGCTCAGCCGGTAAGACCGGATCCCGCAGCGCACAGTCTTGATTCAATTCCTCGTCGGCGAAAAGGAGCGGCGTCCAGGCCTGACGCAGGTGCCATTCGACATAATATGCCAGCAGGCATAGGAAGATGTGCGCGCGCACCCGAGGATCCGTACGGTGGAAGATCGGACGAATACGCAGGTCTTCGCTCTTCAGGCAGCGGAAAACACGTTCCACTTGTGACAGCCGTTTGTAGTCACGCACAGCGTCCTGCGCCGGTAGTTCCTCCTTGGATTGGCTGGTACGAATCACATAAATGCCGTCGAGACCAGCCTCCTGGCGGATCGAATCTTCATCGCGTTGCCACTCGAAATGCCCATCCGCGATAGTCAGAAGGAAATGCTTGCCGACCTTGTAGTGGTTGAGTATCTTTCCCACCTTCAATCCGATTTTCTCCGCCGTGAGGGGAGTCCGGCGCCGGCGCTCGACCTCTCCCGCGATCCGCTCCAGCATTTCCTCGCTGGCTTGCAGCAAATCCTCGCGCTTGCGGGCACGCTCATCCGCCAGCAACGGGTTGTAGCACACCACCAGGCGCTCACCCGGATAGTCTGGTGAGGCCACCTCCGCCAGGTTGACCTCGTCAAACAAGGACATCTGAATGGTCCCCTGCTGGACGAGTTGGCGGATGGCGGAACTCTTCAACGTCGTGATCCATCCCAGCCCCGGATGCTCCTTCAATTTGTCAATCTGAGGCTGAGTCAGCATGCCGCGATCCCCCACCAGGACAATTTTTGACAAACCATAACTCTCCCGGATTTTCGTCAATTGATCCGGGACCGTGACCGGATCCGCCG
>CAZORO010000470.1:0-4682 GCA_964581845.1 uncultured bacterium | reverse complement strand
GAATGATCTTCATTCCCATGAGCTGGGCGAAAGCCTGTGCATCACGACGGTGATCTCCATAGAACACAACCTGATGGAAGCCTAATACATCACGGACATCCTCGATCCTGTCCATTTTTAGCTCGATGCTGGTACGGCAACCGCCGGCGGGAGGTGTATTCACATTGGTCACCACCGATCCCGTATCCACGATGATCTCGTTGGGGCTTTGGAAACGTACCAGTGTCACGGGCTGCTTTTCCTTCCACAAAACTTGAACAGCGACACCTACATTTGATTCCGAGTGCGAGCGGAGAATATAGGGTTCATGCGCCTCCTCGAAACCATTCAGCTTGGTGCCACAAACACAATGGGCGGTAATCAGGTGATTCTTGTATGTCTCCGGGACAGGATCATTCATGTAGCCAGGTTTATCGAGAAGATAACTGGGGAACATGAGTGACAGAGCTCCAAAGACATCCGCTTCGCAACCATAAGTCACCCCGGCATCTTGGAAGATGCAGGCGGCCATGCAGGGCGGAGTTGGAACTTTCCTCTCGGTCACCATGCCCAGGCAATCGGAGGTCAACGCATTGCACTCCTCCTCCATCAAGAGTCTTTTGGCGGCCAAGTAAGATTTGGCGGCGTTGAGTCCATCAACCTTGCTGGGCTCGACGACTTTTTCGGCGCCAGAGAACATTTTCTCCGCCACCTCACGAGCCTCCTCAGTTTCAGGCATCTTCTCGAAAGTCTCATGGAGACGATCGCGGGGAATGTACTTGACCTTCGTGCCCAGACGATCCAACTGATACTCCTTGCGTTCGGTTCCCGCCACGACCAGCAGGCGGGTGGCCTCGAACTGTTTCTTCGCGCGGATCATGCGCATGGCCTGATGGACAGCTCCAGTTTCAAGCGAGGAAACAACATGGACCCCCGGCCGCCGTGAGATTTCAATAACGTGCCCTGTAAACGCCATTCCAACCGGGGCGAAGATGATGGTGGGAATCCCGGCTTTGCTGATAGCGTCCGCTTTCCCCCAGCTATTCAGGTGTTGAAGCATGATGAGAACCGCATCTGGTTTCTCCGCCTGAATCTGGGCCACATAAGCCGCCACCGCCGTATCATCCTCGATGGGTTCTTGTTTCGAGATGAGATTGACCCCCAGCTTCTGAGCGCCCTCCTTGAAGACAGCTGTATAACGCTGCCGTTCTCCCTCCAGGTTATAGGAGGTTCCTGGCCACCCCAGCCAATAGGGAGGCTTCTCGCGCACCACCGAGTACATGATCCTTACATCGGGTTTTGGACGCAGTTTCGCGAGATCAATATAATCTCCGAGACCATCATCGGCATAAGCAACGCTCCCCCCCCTAGAAAGGAGTGTTATCCCAGCCGCCGCGGTCGACAGAGTGGCCATAAAAGACCGCCGGTTTAATAAACAACAACTGCACTTGTGCCCTTGGGCTTGCTCCAGCATGATGCTTTCCTCCTCACAATCAACCACTTGACCCGGCGCCCGGTCGCGCCGAAAGGTTCTGTTGAGGCATTGTCGTACTATGTTGACAGTATAGGCCCACTCGGTTGGAAAGGTAGGGGGAAATGGAAATCAATCTCATTGTGAAGAATAAGCGCCAAAAAAGGTGGATGTGCCTGGCGGGATGGACTTTTGTCGTACTGATAGTATTGGGTGGGATTCCCTCCTGGAAGAGGGAAGCCTTCGCGGATGAGCTGAAAGGGGTGGAAAAGATGAATCCTCAAAATGTGGCCGGTTCGGAGAACCCGGAGGAGCTGGCAGATGCCCTGAAACATGTGGCCGCCGACCCGCAACGCCCCGCGTTCCATGCTGCCGCACCGGTCTTCATGATGGGAGATCCCAATGGCCTGATCCAGGTGAACGGTATCTACCATCTCTTCTATCAGCACTCAAGAACCGCTGTAGACCCCCTGCGGATGCACTGGGGACACATGCGCAGTAAAGACCTGGTACACTGGGAGCATCTTCCAGTCGCGTTGATACCCGATAAATACATGAACATCTGTTCGGGAAGTGCGGTGATGGACAATGGCACGGCCACGGTCATCTTCACGGGAGCGGAACCACAACAGCAGTGCCTTGCCTTAGCGGAGGATCCCGATCTGATCAAATGGCGTTACTATGAGGGCAACCCAGTGGTTGCGGGACCACCCCAGGGAGTGACCGTAACCGGATTCCGCGATCCATATGTTTGGCGGGAGGGTTCCGAATGGAGAATGGCAGTCGGCTCCGGATCAACGGAAAAAGGTGGGATGATCCCGATGTATTCCTCGCCGGATTTGAGGAAGTGGGAATACATGGGGCTGCTCTGTGGCGGCACGGGCCGTGACCTTTTTGAGATGTGGGAATGTCCGAGCTTCTTCAAACTAGACCACTCAGGAGACCTCACCCCCCAACCCGGCTCTAACCTCACCCCCCAACCCGGCTCTAACCTCACCCCCCAACCCCCTCTCCCACAGGAGAGGGGGAGGAAGTATGCGCTGACCTTCAATGCACTTCCGATTCCTGTGGATTGGGGACGGTTGAAGGCCATGGCGGCAGTGGGGTCATACGATGGGAAGACCTTCAAGATGGAGAAGACCTCGGACCTTGATTTGTTTGGTGAGGTCTGGGCGCCGCAGGCATTTAGAGACGAAAAGGGACGTGTGATCCTGTTCGCTTTCGCTTGGGAGAACCGCGATGGCCGCCCGCATGGATGGTGGGGGTGTATGACTTTCCCACGCATCGTGAACCTGGATTCATCGGAACGGATCTGCTTCCAGCCCGCCGAGGAGATCGAACTATTGCGTGGGCAGGCATCCAAGGTTGAGTCTCTCACGGTAGATGGCGCTTTCACTCCTCTACCGGGCGAACCAGTGAAAGGTGAGATGGCTGAGATCATGGCCACCTTTGTACCGGGTGCTTCTGGAACCTTCGATGTGGAACGGTTTGGTATTGTGGTCCGCCGGTCTCCGGGTGGTGAGGAGGAGACACGGATCTATTACGATCCCAAGGCGGAGCGGATGGGTGTCAAACGTCTCAAGTCCAGTCTCGGGGAGGGGATCAACCAAGGAGAACGCGAGGGGCGTGGACATTTCAAGCTGGCTCCCGGAGAGCCTCTCACTCTGCATGTCATAGCGGACCATTCGGTGCTGGATGTGTTCGCTAATAATCGTGGGGCAGGAACGGTGAGGATCTATCCCACCCGGCCTGACAGCACAGGGATCGGACTCTTTTGTGAAGGTGGTTCGGTGATGGTGCAGTCGGTCCAGGTCTGGGGATTGAAGCCATAAGTTTTTTTTGCCCCCCCTCCCCCGCAAGGCGGGAGAAGTTTGTTGGGAGTTCATGCTTTAGCATGTTTCTTTTTCCTCCCCGTTGTGGGGAAGGGGGGGGTGAGGGTGAAAGAATCAGTTTTTTCATAACGAACCAAGCTTCCCGGCCTATGGGAAGCCATGCTACCGATAGGAGGGGGTAATGTTCATGAAGTGCAATCCAAAGCAGGTGGAACGTCTCAAATGGTTTCACGAGGCACGATTCGGGATGTTTATCCATTGGGGTCTCTACTCACTCGTGGGCCGTGGCGAGTGGGTGATGTATGTAGAAAAGATTCCCAAGGAGGAGTACGCCAAGCTCGCGGGGCAGTTCAATCCCAAGCGTTTCGATGCGGATGCCTGGGCGGGACTCGCGGCTGAGGCGGGCATGAAATACATGGTGATGACCACCCGACACCATGATGGCTTCTGCCTGTTCGATAGCCAGGTTTCCGATTTCACTTCGGTGAAGACAGCGGCCAAACGGGATTTCGTCGCTGACTTCGTTAACGCCGCCCGGAAAGCGGGCATGAAGGTTGGCTTTTACTATTCCCTTCTTGATTGGCGTTTCCGCGGATATTTCGAGCCGAAGAAGCTCAAGGACAGCGCCGAGGCCATGGTACGGCAGGCTCATGCGCAGGTGCGTGAGCTGCTCACCCAATACGGCAAGATCGATGTGCTCTGGTATGACGGCCATTGGCTCCCCTCGAACCCGAAGCCCAATCTGGCGGAGTTCTGGCGCGCCAAGGAGATCAATCGTTGGGCACGCAAGACTCAGCCGGACATCATCATCAATAATCGCTGCGGTTTGGAGGAGGACCTAGATACCCCTGAACAACATGTCACCGCATCGGAGGTGGGACGTGGATGGGAATCCTGCATGACCATCGGAGATTCCTGCGGGTGGGGGTATATCCACCATAATCCCAACATGAAGACCGTCACTCAACTCCTTCAGAACTTAGTCACCGCCGCGTCGGGAGATGGCAACTACCTCCTCAATATCGGCCCCAAACCAGATGGCACGGTCCGCCAGGAGGAATCACGGCGTCTGCTCGCCATGGGGCAGTGGATGAAGCGGCATGGCGAGGCCATCTATGGGTGCGGACGCTGTAACCTGAGCGGTGGAATGGTGGGCATGTGGACAGCTAAGGGGAATGTGGGTTATCTCCACATCCTGCGCTGGCCGGGTGAGGAGGCGGTGGTATCGGCGGTGAAGACCAAAGCAGTCTCCGCCGAGCTGCTGACAACCGGCGCCAAGGTGGGAATCCGCCAAGAATACAATGGCCGTCTCATTCTGAGCGGGTTACCGAAGAATCCACCTGATGCGCATATCTCGGTCATCAAGGTGACCTTCGAGGGTGTTCCCGAAACAATCCCGG
>CAZORO010000469.1:0-4688 GCA_964581845.1 uncultured bacterium | reverse complement strand
GGGGGGGGGAACTCCCTCTAAGGCTTTGTTGACGATAAAGTCCCGCCATTCCTATACATTGGTTGATTGAGGGCCTTAAAGAAACAGCGGAGTTCACACTGGTGTAATCCGAGGGCATTCAAACGCCAAGTGAGAGGTATCCGCTGTCTTTGGAGAAAAAGCGTGAGAACACTTACAGGGCAGCTGGAATGATTAAAAGAGCCGCCCAAGTAAGCGATAGGAAGGGAGCCATGACACGTACCGGATCACGCGGAAAAGGATTCACGATTGTGGAAATGCTCGCGGTTTTCACGATCGTCATGCTATTAGTGACCATAGTTGGCGTGAGTGTCACCAAATCGATTGAGAATGCCCGTAGGAGTACGGCTCTTAGCGGCATCGAGGCGGTCTTCCGCGCGGCCCAATCCGCTACCCTGGCCACCAATCGCGAACGGCGAGTGGTTATCGAAACCCGTTATCTCGGCGAGGGTGCGCTTTCCGATATCTACGCGGCTCAGCCCGTGGTCAGTTTCTGGGTGGAGAAGAAACGGGTTGAATCCAAAACACACTGGGATCCGGATAATTACTCCGATCCGCTGGATGACAAGCTTTCGCTTCCGGGCGGTGTCTACTTGACCGATGTCGATGGCGGGATGGTCATCCCCACAAATCCCACGGCGGGATTGAACCATGGTGATGGAACCTATTCCTGGTACCTCTCCTTTGTGTTCAGCGCGGATGGCCAGATCAAGACCATCCAGGGACGTAAACGGAGCGGGGCCAGTTCCCTGCAATCACCCGAGGGCGACCGTAAGGTCACCCGTAATCCGGCCCTCCACTTCATGTACCGGGGAACCACGATCGATATGTCCGGCGTTGAACCCACCACGGCCGATATCCTCTATATTGACAGGATCAAAAACTCAGGTATCGCCGCTTGGAGTACGGTACTGGAGTCTGACTCCACTCCCGCAGCTTTGTCAGGTTTGACCAACGATCTGTATTCCAACTTTGGCCCATCCGCCGCCCCCAACCTTCAATTCGCGGGGCGTTCGCAGGTAATGACCCTTTACCTGCTACGCATCACCGGGCTGGCTGCCGCGTTTGACTATGGCATTTACCAACCCTGGCCCAGGGTTCCACTGCCGGATGAGCTGATTGGGAGCTGAATGATGGCCAGAATAAATGTATCCCAAAATGAACTTGCCACCGGCATCATGGGTTCCCGCTTTCGCGGGAATGACGGAGCCGGTTTTTACCGTCACGGCTTTTCCATGGTCGAGATCCTGGCCTCGCTGGCGGTTTTAACCGCGGGGTTGTTGTTCATGCTGGCCGTGCTCCAGCGCACCCTCCAAAAGGGGGAGCCACTTGAGTTCGAGCCACGCGCAGGGCTGCTGGCACAGAGCATTCTGGACTCCCTGCGCGCCCATCCCGATGGCGGCATCCCCTTCGTTCCGGGGCTCAATGTGGCCACCTGGCCGGTGATCCCAAGAAATACAAAGATTTACTCGGAGGGGACGGTTTTTAACAAGAACGGTACCACCTACCAGCTCCCAAATATTAACAGAGGATTCGTCTTCAGCATCCCAGGAAATGGGGTTGATGACGATGCCCTGCTCACTCCTAATACCCGTTGGAAAGACGAGAAGGGATTTGCCTTCGCCGACAAGTTTTCTCCCCCTCAGGCGACAGGGCCGGATGGCCTCGATGACACGATGTACACCATGCTGCCTGTCGCTCCCAACGCGGTCCGTGCCTTCCGGATTCCAAGCCGTCTGGATTTCGATGGCGGAGCGGAACAGGAGATCGCGAATTCATTATTAGGAATCGGCAACATCAACAGTGCAACTCCCGACACCGATCACGATGGAATCTACGGCGACTCGGGCGACTCATACCCAATATTCCAGGCGGATGGGGACTTCTTTTATGACCCCCAAAGGGGCATCGATGAGGACCTTTCCGATGGGAGAGACAACGATGGTGACGGATTCACGGATGAAGACCTGGCATTGGCCTCTCAACTGGTTTACAGAATCTACCGGCAGAGCGGTGTCAGTAATTTCTCCCCAACCCCCGGCAATCCTTACCATTATGATCCCATTGCTCCAGGCAACGGCTTGGATGATGACGGTGATGGGGAGGATGGGAAGAAGGCGGATGATACCAAGAGCCCTCGTGATCCAGTGACCAATAAAATCATGGCCGATGAGATCGACAACGACGGCGATGGCCAGATTGACGAGGGGATTGACGAGGAGATCTACGACGGCAGAGACAATGATGGTGACGGGCGGACTGATGAGGATTGTCAAGGAGCCTATCTTCCCTGGCAGCCGATCCCTTTCCCCTACCCCAACGAGGAGTATTCTTTCCGCATCATGGTACGCCGTGTAGCCGCTGGCGGCGACGGGATCGACAACGACGGCGACGCGAATTCCCCCCATACCCTCAATCGTGCTCAGTTCTGGTGGGAGGAAACCAAAGGGGTTGACGAAGAGGTATTCGATGGAGCTGACAACGATGGAGACGGACTGACGGATGAAGACCTGCGCGCCTACCCCGCCTCTCGTCAACGGCTGGTCACTGTTTTTGTATACCAAGGGGATGACCGCAAGGACAACGACGGGGATGGCTGGATCGACGAGGAAGCCAGAGACGGAGTCGACAACGACTTCGAGGGGCCCTACATAACGATTTCCAAAAAGAGAGAGAAAATCGATGAGGACTGCTACCGGCGGGTGTACCGGACCACGGGCCTGATCGAGCTTCCGGAATGAGGCCGCCATGCACATGACCAAATCCTATTCCAAGAATGCCTTCACCCTAATCGAGATGCTGGTCTCGACAGCGGTGTTCTCCATCATCATGGCGATGGCCTTCAGCACGCTTCAAGCGGCCTCCGAGGCACGCCGCGCGGCCACCGCGCGTTATGAGATATTCCGCAACGGATACACGGTACTCGCTTTCATCTCCCAAGAACTACGTTCCGCGAAACTCGCCGAACAGGACACACGGTTCTCGCAATCCTCCAACCCTCTCCAACCGCCCAGCGACTTGAATAAGCCGAACAACGGACGTGGGCGATTCCTTATCAACGACTGGCCACCCACCAAGGCGCAAGGCTCCAGCGAAGGACTCCAAACCAGCCTGATTCCTTATCTTGGCAATGGTAAAGATGATGATGGGGACGGACAGACGGACGAGGAAGCTTTCGATGGGGTGGATAATGATGGCGACGGCGAGGCTGGCAGTCCCGTTTACCAGGCACAATATCAACCCTGGCTTAACGGACATAAAATGGCCGATGGAATTGATAACAACAATAATGGGTTGGTTGATGAAGGCATTGATGAAGATGTCTTCTATCCACGCGACATGCTCAATTTCGTGACTTTCAGGGATGGCAAGGAAACCGAGGTGGGTTACGCCATCGATCCGGTAACCGGACGTGATTTATGGCGGAGAACCGCTTTCGCGGCTGGCACGGAGGGGCAATTGTCACGCTTGGATGGAATTTATCCTGTGGCGGTGTGCTACGCCGCCAAGGGTGCCGCTGGAACTCTCGAACTCTATCCTCCCTCCTCCCTGAGGAACAATGTACCCCAAATCAAACAAGTCCTGATCCCTTGGTTTGATACAGCTGATCTGCGTTCTTTTTCTTCCACGAAGGCGGATCCAGGCGAACGTCCACGTTTGAGCGGAAGTGTTTTAAGCAACGCCCAGGGGGCATCGCCCAACGAGGATTATGGGATTACGCAGATCTACGATGTCATGGCGCTGAATATCTTGGGCTTCGATTGCAAGGCCTATTACTACGATTACTGGAGAGGAGAGACAAACGGAGAGAACCTGGCAACGGGCGGAACAACTCCCGGTTTCAACCCGTATTCTTTCCCCGCCCTGAGTTGGGATTCCAGTTACGAGAACAATAACCTGACTCCTTATTCCATCCTTGCCCCGGATGTTTCAGGTAATATCTTTCCAAATGAAGCCAATGACCTGGCTGTGATCAACAACACCAAGCTTTATAAAGAGAACAATAATAACAGGCCAAACCGAATCGCGCTTGCAACCGGCCGTACGGATGGGCTCCCCCGGATGGTCGAGATCACACTCTTTGTGCAAGACCAAAATCGTCTAAGGGAAGAACCGGTCCGGATCTCGAACCGGATCTGGCTTCCCTTCGGAAAGGGGGAATGAGCCAATGACACACCGGGAACCGATTCTCTGTCCCACCCACAACCGGCGAGGTATCGCCATGCTGACGGTGCTGGTGATCCTCACCATCCTGGCCATGTTCGCCACTGCCTTCGTGCAACAGGTGCGCCTTCAGCTCAACACCGCCAAGCAGACCTCCACCCGCCAGATCGTGGGCGACCTCACCTCCAGCGCCTCGGATCTGCCACGAGCGGAGTTCAACACGATTCTATACGGGCCCGATGGAGTCCCCTTTACGGGTGATGAAGCACGCCCTTATGTCTCTCTCGTGGACCAATGGAATATCGGTCTCTCCGGCCTGCTTTCGGTCGAGGACCTGCGTGCGGTCTATGACACCCGGCGTTGGCTCTTCAACCATCGCAATCTCTACCCCAACAGCGTGGCCAAGGAAATCTTCCACACCCATAACGGGGGTACATGGGAGATGGTTCAGTTGAATGGCCAAGCCCTTAATGCGAATCAGTTTATTGCACGCCTAGGGATCGATG
>CAZORO010000468.1:0-4692 GCA_964581845.1 uncultured bacterium | reverse complement strand
TCTCCTCCAGGGTGGGATGTTTTGGAGTCCAGCCCAGCGTGGCGCGGGCGTTCGCGCTGGAAGCTACTAATCGCGCCGGGTCTCCAGGGCGGCGTGGGGCTGCCTCCGTGGGGATGGGGTGGCCGGTAATCCGCCGCGCTACCTCCACTGCTTGGAGGACCGAGTGCCCCTCGCCATTGCCAAGATTGAAGACACCTCCCTCGGAACCACTCGCAAGCAGATTCACTGCTCTCAGGTGGGCATCCGCCAGATCCTCAACATGGATGAAGTCCCGCACACAGGTTCCATCGGGAGTATCCCAATCGGTTCCGAAGAGCCGGATGGCGGCCCGCCTGCCCAAAGCCACATCCAGGACGAGAGGAATCAAGTGAGATTCGGGATGGTGATCTTCGCCTAAGCCCAACCCCGCCCCGGCGGCATTGAAGTAGCGCAGACAGACCGAGCGGAGACCATAGGCAATCCGGTATGCGTTCAAGATCTCCTCCACGAAAAGTTTCGACCAGCCATAGGGATTGGTGGGAGAACGTGGGTGATTCTCGGTGATGGGGATCTTGACCGGTTCGCCATACACAGCGGCTGTGGAGGAGAAAATAAACTGCTTCACCCCCGCCGCGAGAAGGGCATCCAGCAGGGCCTTAGTCTTGACTGTATTGTTGTCGAAATACTTGGCGGGTTCTTCAACCGACTCCCCGACCTCGATGAGGGCCGCGAAGTGCAGAGCACATTCGATGGCTTCTTCGCGGCAGACTCTCTCTACCAGAGCCCTATCGCCCAAATCTCCCCGGATAAAAACTGCCTCCTCGGAGAGAGCCTCCCGGTGTCCTTTGGATAGATTGTCAAGAATAGTAACCGAATGACCCGCCCTGGCGAGCACACGGCTGGTGATGCTCCCGATATACCCCGCACCCCCCACCACCATAAGATTCATTACCAATCCTTTCGATACCACTTTTGGGGCCCAATCTTGGATGAAGAAATGATTCTACACGGTTTGGAGAGAGAACGAAGGAGTGAAAAGGGACTCAACCAATCCCGGATTTCTTAAAACTACGTTCCGGGGGAGAAACCAATATCTCCTCCCGCGGTAAGGTTTAGGCGGAATCTCATACCCGCACGGAAACACAGAATTGGTTTAAACGTGACTCCAAGGCGTTTCTGCACCAATCGCTTACAAAACTCTGCCTGAACCTGATCAAGGGAAGAGAAGGGATCTCCTTAGTGGACTTCGAAAGCTACGGATTACCAAAGAAAAGGCCACTGTCGAAGCGGAGTCAAACCCCCTCGCTCTGCGGAGAGGGGAGGAAAGGGGTGAGGTTGTCCGTCTTACTTCTTCCTCACATCCACACATACCGCATCTCCCTCGGCATTGCGGCAAAAGATGAGCCCTCCCGACAACACTGGTGGCGTCCAGCATGTACCCCCCAGAACCTGGAGGCGGGAGAGGGGTTTGAAACCTTCAGGTGTGGCCCCAGCCACCACCAACTCACCCTTACCGGTGATGGCGATCAGCTTCCCCTGCGAGATGATCAGACCGCCCTCAGCTACACTTGGCTCGCTCCACTTTACCTCCCCAGTCTCGAATGAGACACAACGCAACTCCCCCTGGTTATTGCGGCTTACATTGCCATCGAATCCATAGAGATATCCCTCCCAGAGCACCGACATGTTGAAGTGATTGCGCATGTTCCGGTTTTTCCAGATCACCTTGGGCTCTTTCCCCCAAGCCACCTCGAGCACCGCGCCACCCACATCATAGGCGCTCGAGATAAAGATCCGGTTGCCCTGCACCACCGGCGTGGCACAGTTGGTTTCATCGAAGGTTTCCCAGCGGTAACGGCAGCCCTCCTCGCCGGTCTTGAGATCGAAGACCAGGAGCCCATAGCCATTAAGGGTTGCCGCGCAACGCCGTCCCTCCAGGTCGAAGGCCACCGGTGAGGTGAAAGCACGCCGTACCGGCGGGTGCTTCCACAGCGTAGTTCCATCCTTTTTATTAAGCGCCGCCATGATGCCCACATCCACCAGGACCAAATCCCCCTCCACTAAAGGCGAGCAGGAGATCCCAAAATCTGTGACCTCAACCCCCAGCTCCTTGGGCAGGTCCCGTTCCCAACGCAGTTTTCCATCCGTGGCGGAAAGACAACACAAATGTCCCTCCTTACCTAAGGTGTAGACCGTATCTCCCTCGATCAAGGGAGCCGTGCATGGCCCACCCACATGGTTAGCGTTACGTAGCCCCGCTGGATATTGATAACGCCAAATCTCCTGCCCAGTGAGCGCATTCAGGCAAAGAACCGTTTCTTTCCCATTCTGACTCCCCATGGTCCAAGCACGATCCCCCACCACTGCGAAGGAGGAGTAGCCTATCCCAAGCGAGGCATTCCACAGAATGGGAGGACCCTCCTCCGGCCACTTATCCAACCAGTCCGTTTCGGGGGTGATCCCATTCCGGTCAGGACCAAGGAATTGGGGCCAATTGATTTGGCCGCTAAGCGACGAAGGAACTGGGAAAAGAAATATGGTCAACAGGACAAGACAAATCATTAAGGCACAACGAGCCATCGAATCACCTCCATGGATTTCACCGCCGCGCAAGATGGTCCGGCACGGAAGGCCGAGGATACGACTGATCAATCTTCCAAGCCAGAGTCTCATTGACACTGGAATATCAATCGGTTAACCCTTATTCCTGGAACACAATTTCACTAATTCCGAGGTCTGTCATGCTAAAACCCAGCCGTACCTTCTTCGAGTCCTTTGAGAGCCCATCCTATGAGTACCGTGGTAAACCTTTCTGGTCCTGGAATGGAAAACTGGAACCTAATGAATTGCGCCGTCAAGTACGGATTCTGCACCGCATGGGCATGGGAGGGGCTTTCTTGCACTCAAGGATAGGTCTCGCAACCGAGTACCTGGGAAAAGAATGGTTCGATTGCATCCGCGCCTCGGTGGATGAATGTAAAAAGCTGGGCATGGAAGCCTGGCTCTATGATGAGGATCGCTGGCCCTCTGGTTCAGCGGGGGGATTGGTCACCAAAGACCCGGAATATCGACTGCGCTTCCTCGCGATGGAAGTCCGTCCCACGGGACTTTTCGAGGGGCATGAAGGATTGCTCGGAGCCTGGGAGGCGCGGATTGGAGAAGGCGATAGGGCCATGGGCTTGCGCCTGTTGAAGAAGGGCGAAAAGCCACGCAAGGGGAAAGATCTCAAGGTCCTGTGCATCAAGACGATTCCAATGCCGCGGAGCTCCTGGTACAACGGCTACACTTACCTCGATGTCCTTTCCCCCGAGGCGGTGGACCGCTTCATCGAAGTCACGCATGAGACCTATCGCAAGGAGATTGGGGAGGAATTTGGCAAGAGTGTGTACGGTATCTTCACCGATGAACCCAACTATGGCTTTGTCTGGCCCTTCAATTTCGATCTGCCCAAGGGTGTTCATATTGCGGTGAATCCCTGGACTCCCAAGTTCCGCGAGATATTCAAAGCTGAGTATGGATATGACCTGATCCCTCATCTGCCAGAGCTGTTCCTTGAAGTCGAGGGAGTGGAAATTTCCCAAGCCCGTTATCATTACCGCGCGTTGGCCACCAAACTCTTCGTGGAGAGTTTCTCTAAACGGATCGGGCAGTGGTGTGAGAAGAACAAGATCGCACTCACCGGGCATGTGCTCCTGGAGGGCAATATGCGCAGCTCCACCATGGTAGTCGGCTCCACCATGCCGTTCTATGAATACATGCAGGCTCCCGGCATCGACATCCTCTCCGAGCACAGCTATGAGTATGACACCGCCAAGCAAACCGTCTCGGTCGCACGCCAGATGGGACGCAAGTGGGTGCTCTCCGAATTATACGGCTGTACCGGCTGGGACTTCCCGATGGAGGGACACAAGGCCATTGGTGATTGGCAGACCGCATTGGGAGTCAACCTGCGTTGCCACCACCTTTCCTGGTACACCATGAAGGGCGAGGCCAAGCGGGATTATCCAGCCTCGATCTTCTTCCAGTCCGCTTGGTGGGAGCACTACTCAGCCGTCGAGGATTACTTCTCTCGTGTCCATGTGGCCCTCACCGAGGGGGATGCGGTCCGGAGGATTCTGGTCATCCATCCCATCGAGAGCATGTGGGTCAAGTTCCGTCCCCCCTGCATGGGCAAGGGCGGTGTAACCGATGTGTTCAATGAACGTGACCCAAAAATTCGTGAACTGGATGAGATGCTTCCCACACTACGCAACTGGCTGCTGGAGGCCCATCTCGATTTCGACTATGGCGATGAGGGGCTGTTGGCTAAACACGGTAAAGTCCTCTCCAGCGAAAAAGGCGTCTCTCTCCAGATGGCCAAGGTGAGCTATGATACCGTGCTAGTTCCCCCAGGAGTCACCATCCGCGCCTCGACCCTCCAGCTCCTAAAACGCTTCCGGGCTGCCGGTGGCGAGGTGATCTTCTGCGGTGAGGTGGCTCAATCTGTGGATGGTGCACCCTCTGGCGAGGCCGTGAATGTGGCCGCCAAATGCGAACATGTGCCCTTCAACCGTAGGGCGGTGGTGAAAGCCCTGGAGGAGACCCGCGAGGTTTCTCTCACTGATGGTAAAGATAAGGAGATTCCCTCCCTGCTCTATATGCTGCGCGAGTCGGATGAAAGGCGTGTTCTTTTCTTCTGCAACACCGACCGCAAAAAAGGCTATGACAAGGTGG
>CAZORO010000467.1:0-4695 GCA_964581845.1 uncultured bacterium | reverse complement strand
CGCGGCGGCAGGAGATATCATCATCACGGAGTTTTTCGCCGATACCTCAGGAGATGATGTCAACAAGGAATGGTTCGAAATCTACAACACAACCAGCCAGGATATCGACATCACAGGGTGGACGATTTCGGACAACGGGAGTGACATTCACACGATTAGCTCCATCGGCGCGGTGATCGTTCCCGCCAAGGATTACCTCGTTCTGGGACAGTCGGCTTCCACCTTCCTTAATGGTGGCGCTCCAGTGGATTACGCGTATGGCACCACTATCACGTTGGGAAACAATGCTGATGAGGTGATCCTCAAGGCCGGAGAGACTGTCATTCACTCCATTGGATATGGGAGCTATGACACTGGCCCCACCACCATCATGACCAATGCCGGTTCATCGCCCACCCAAGGAGCAGCCACGGGGATGTCAGTGGATTACTGTGACGGACCAGTGGATTCCTGGGCACTTCAGACCACCACCTATGGCACATTGGGTAACAAGGGAACGCCGGGGGCCGATAACTCAGGGGTCGAAGTGTGCCAGGCTGATACCATCGCACCCGCGCTTCAATCAGCCACATTTGCACAACGTGCCGTGATCTTCCTGCAGTTCAACGAGCCTTTGGACGCCGCCACTGTTGCCGAGGTCAGCCATTACTCGGCGAGCCATGGTGTAGGCTCACCGATCAATGCTGTACTCAATGATCCCGACTCGGTATTGATCACCTTCCCGGCTCCTCTGGAGTCCGGGATATCTTACACCATCTCGGTGAATGGATTGGCGGATGAGAGTGGGAATGTCATGCAAACTCAACAGCAGGATCAAGCCTCTTACCAGACACCCTCCGTCTCAATCACCGAGGTCATGTACGACAACCGGGGCAATGACATCGAATGGATCGAACTGTTCAACACCACTGATGCAGCAATTGATCTGTCTGGGTGGTATCTGACGGATGACAATCATTATCCGGCGGAGGGCGAGGGCAATGTCACTCTGCCAGCGGGGACAGTGATTCAAGCGGGCGAATACATCGTGGTGAATCTCTGGGGGAGCGCCAATTTCAGCCAGTGGCAGATGCCCGCCAAAGTGCATGTCGTCAATGGGATTGCCGGTGTCGAAGGATCGCTCAGCAATGGGGGTGATAACCTGGTTCTTTACAACTCCGCCAGCGGAGGAAACCGGATCGATGGTTCACTCACAGTGGATTACCCCGATATCTGCACGGATGGTGAATCCCTGGAGAAGATCGATGAGTTTTTCCCCTGGAGCAATTCGGGCTTGGTAGCATTGAATATGCGAATCTGCGCCACCCCCATAGGATTCCTCACAGCACTGAATGAAAACAATGAGCGTCTCAGCAGTCTGGCCACGCCGGGACGAGCCAACGGCAGTTCTTTTGACGCCACTCCCACACCCACCGTGACTCACACCCTGACACCAACCAGCACCCCCACCGCGTCCGATACGCCAACTTTCACGGAGACTATCACCCAGACTCCCAGCCCGACTGTAAGCTTCACGGAAACCGCACCGCCAACTCCTACCGAAACCCCAACCAAGACAGATACCAATACACCCACTGTCACAGAAACTCCCACCGCAACCATTACTGACACATTAACGCCAACGGAAACGCTGACGGAGACTCCCACGGATACCGGCACAGAAACTCCCACTGACACCGTGACAGAGACCGCCACCGGGACAATCACGGAGACTCCCACGAATACCGTGACAGAAACTCCCACTGACACCGCGACAGAGACCGCCACCGGGACAATCACGGAGACTCCCACGGAAACCATGACAGGAACTATCCCGGATACAATGACCGAAACACCCACAGATACCGTGACAGAGACATTAACCGAGACGGTGACGGAGACACCAACACAGACCGCGAGTGAGTCAGCCAGTCCGACTCCAACGGAGACCGGGGAGCCGACACCGACCGCCTCGGCAACACGCAACTTCGACATCGCTCCCCTCCCCTCGGGAGATGGAGCAATCGGCCCGAAGGATCTGCTTCTCCTACTCGACCAAATCCATTCAGGGACCGAGGAGATGAGAATTCTGTTCGATTTCTCAAGGTTCTGGATCAATCCGGCCAATCAACAGCCGTGATAGATGATGGGAGAGAAGGAGGATCATGATGACAGAGGAAGTTACACGCCGCAGGTTTGTGGAGTCGGCTGGAGTGGTGCTCGCGGCGGCAACAGTGGGATCACGGGGTGCTCATGCGCAGGAAGCTGTCATGGAAAAGGTGAAGATCATCGGTCTCTGTTGCAGTCCTCGTAGGGGGAAGACTACCTCCGAGGCTTTGCGCATCTGCCTTGAGGAAGCCGGGAAGGTGTCGGACCGGATCGAGACCGAGCTCATTGAAGTGGGCGCGCTTAAGATTCCAGCCTATGTCGCGGCGGGTCTCCCTTTGGAGGAGGGAGAGAGGGATGACTTCCCCTCTCTGGTTCCGAAGCTGGCCGCCAAGGAAGTTGGCGCGATCATCATCGGAACTCCGGTCTACTTCGGGAACATGTCGGCTCTGTGCAAGTCCTTCGTCGACCGGACAATTGCTTTTCGCAAGGATTTTCTGTTAAGCGGAAAGGTGGGAGCAGTTATAGCAGTAGGTGGTTCCCGGAATGGAGGTCAAGAGCTCACCATCCAATCGGTTCAAACCTCACTAATGGCTCAAGAGATGCTTATCATCGGCGAGGGACGTCCCACCAGCCATTGGGGCGGAATCCTTTGGAACAAGGATGACAGCATCGCTTGGGATGAGTTTGGGGTGTCCACTGCAAGGAACCTGGGGAAGAGGGTAGCTGAGATGGCATTGAGGTTGAGAGTATGAGACAACTCCCTCCCCCTTGCTCTCATGCGCAAGCGCATGATGAGGGGGTTGGGGTGGGGGGATAGGTTTCAAATCACCGATTCCTCAAACTCCACCACCCGCGGCTTGAGCCACCATCCCAGCGGCCAGATCATCCGCATCTGGGAAAGCCTCCCGCGCGAAACGGAAGCAGTCGCGGATGTCGTTGGTGTTGAACCGCATTCGTGACTGAGCGAATTCGATAATCGCCTGGTGGATTTTCTCCAGGCTGCTGGTGGTGTACTTGGTGATCGTGCCCTCGTGCACCTGGAAAATCTTCCGCGCGATGACTGAGGGTGGCACTTTGTGAAGAGTTTGCAGGATCAGAACCAGCTGCTCGCGTGGTTTGAGACGTTGCCAACCGATTGACAAGCCCTCCCGGAGCATCTTCATGCAGGGCGAGCGATCCAGTTCAACTGGTTGTGTGGCGGATTCAGCGGGTTCGACACGATGCAGCTTCGAGCCATCATCCTCCGACTCACGCTCCTCATCCAGGCTGACATCCTCCACCGTGGTGCGCAGGCTGTCGCGGATCATGTTCCCGAGGGTCAGAGTGATCCAGGCGGCCAAGGGTCCCTCGCCACGGTACTCCGTGAGGAGTGGCGGGCGCTTAGTCTCAACCTTGCGCCGGTGGCCGGTCTTTTCCGAGGGGAAGTGTTCGTACATCAATGCCAAGAAGAGGTCCTGGACTCGATCCTCCGAGTAGGAAACCTGCGGCCAGCGTGTTTTTACATATTTTTTGGCAACCGGTTCATAGTAACGCCGGGTGAACTCATCCCGGGCCTTTGAAGCCACCTTCTCATCCTTGCAGAGAACCGCAATAGCCAAGTACAGGTCGGAGTGGTTGATCTTCTTGTAAACCACTTCCTCGAAGGGGAGGCCGGTCTTGGCGCTCAAGCGTAATGCACGGTCGAACCAGGCATCAAGGAAATCATCTCTATTGAGTGTGAAGGACAAGTAATCGCAAGCCACATCCCGGTAAGTTTCGAAATAATCTCCGGTGACCTTCCTCAATTGCTCTTGGGTTGGAATTAAAAGCTGGGGAGTTTGAGTGGTGGATTCTGGAGTCATTCTTGTCTTACCTCGCCGAATCCTGGATTTCGTTAGTGGCGGTGGGGCAGGGTGTTGGCATGGGCTCCCCTGGAACCACAACTTGGACACCTTCTGGTGGGGTCGGGGTGGGGGTTTCCTCCTCGGTGAAGAGACCTTTACCCACGCTCCGGATACCCCCCCTGGAACCGGGACCGGTACTGGGCTGTTGGAGTAACGGCAAGGCCACTAAGAGGAGCAGGCAGACCGACAGGACCGGAACCAGAACTGGAGGACTGAACCAAGTGTGGATCCTTTCAAGCCAGCGGGCTTTGGTGGCCTCCATCGAGAGAGTGGTTTCTGTTTTCATCGTGGCGGAGAGTTCAATCCCAGCCAGGATGTCGGCCAGAGACTCCTGGGCCTGTGGAGAAACCGCGATGCGTTCAATCAGATCTTCACGTTCCGTGGCGGAGAGCCGTCCCTCAACCAGGTCGAAGAGTTCCTCTGGAGCGGGGGGATTCCCTTGCGGCGTTATCGAATGTTCGCTCACCATCGCAGGCAAGAAACCTCTCAAAATCGCGAGCATTTCGGCGGTATGTTGGGTTTTTTCGGGCATGATCTAACCTGACCTATCTGGGGCCTTGGCCCTATCCGTACTTTATACCGCCTGTGGGGGCCAGGGATAAATCCCCAGCCCGGTTTCCAAGAACGAGTTCTCACTTGGCTTTGCCTGTCCCCGGCACGCTGGTATGACTGGAGGGCCAAGTGGTCCGGATAGTACTGGTGGAGCTTGAACTCCAACTCAAGC
>CAZORO010000466.1:0-4706 GCA_964581845.1 uncultured bacterium | reverse complement strand
GAGGGGAGTTTCTGGAACTCCTTCTGGACCTCAGTGCCGCGTCCCCCCACGCCGATATGCCCCAGGGTGACACGCTCCGAGGGGGGTGGTGATTGATCATTCCCAAAGACCCTGGCGGGAATGATGTAGGGGGCCGCGAGTACCGCGCCTGTGGAAGCCTTCACAAAACTACGCCGGGACCAGGAAAGACGTTTCATCGTACTGACTCCTTTCACGAACTCTTCCCTAACCTTGCTCACAACCTCACCCACCACCCCAACCCTCCCCCCTTGCGGGGGAGGGTTGGGGTGGGGGGTATGGGATGACAGCCACACAAAAGGGAGCTCTCTCTTCTCTACTCCTCCACGGGAACCCCCACCTGGGTCCATAAGGTCAGGTTGGTCAGGTCACGTGGTTTCCGCTCAAAAATACACCCCAGACCATATGCGATCAGGAATAAAAAGATGTTGACAAACAACCCTGTGTAGTAGGTGTGGAAAGGATGGGCAAGCCATGCGGAAATGCCCTCTGGTAATCCACAATAATTGATATAAAAATCCTTGGTGATCCATTTGAGTTCCAGAATCGCGGCATACATCGAGAAAAGGATGGTGACAAAGATCGCGAAGCCGACCGTTCTCCCATTCCCGCGTGTAGTCAGAAACCCGAGCATGTAGATTCCCAGCAGTCCGCCTCCCAGAATCGCGCCAAGCTTCGAGCCGGTATCTTGCAGAGTGAGCTTGCTCATGTTCAGAAACAGGGTCGCGCCGCCCATCATCAGGATCACACTGGCGGCCGAGAGGATGCGCGCCACCAACACATAGTGTTTCTCATCACGGTGCTTAGCCATGTGACGGCGGTAGATGTCGGTGACTCCCACAGCGGAGATGGAACACACGCTCGAGGCCGAGGCGGACATGGCGGCGGATAGGATCCCCGCGATCACCAAACCGAGCAATCCCGAGGGAATCGCGGTCACACAGAAGTAGGGGAGGATCGATTCCGCCTTCATGTTGGATGTCCCCGTAAGAATCGCGGCGGCGGTGGGGTCTGGATGCTGCTTGAAGTAAACATAAATGCTGGTACCCAGGAACATGAAGAAGGCCCAGGTGGGCACGCTCAATGAGCAGCAAATCCAGATCGAACGGGTGGCCTCCTTGGGATTCTTGGCGCTGACATATTTCTGGATCACATTCTGGTTGCTACTGTATTCAGTTAGCCAGCCGCACAGCCCCAGAATGAACATCATCAGGATGGCTTTGTCCTGGATGGAGAACCAGGGCGAGTGCTCGAGCTGTCCAGTTTCCATGTTCAGGTCGCCCGCCATGAACTTGCCATCCGCCCATGCGGTCGAGAAGATGGTGGCGAACCCCCCATCAATCCCGCCCACCACAGTCTTGAGACAGAGGAAGGCCCCAAACCAAAGCACAAAGGCCTGGATGAACTGGGTCCACACAATGGCCTTGATCCCTCCGAGGACCGTGTAAGTTCCGATGACCAGCCCCCCGATGAAGATACACATGTAAGGTGTGGCACCAGTCATCTGCTCAAAGACCAGCGAGACCAGGTAGAGGATAGTGCTGATCCGCATGACCTGACCGATTAAGAACGCTATTGAGGCATACATTCTCACCCCCGGGCCAAAACGTCCCTCGAGATACTCAAAGGCCGAGGTGCAGCGGGTCCGGCGGAAGAAGGGCAGGAAGATCTTCGAGGCGGCATAGATCCCAAAAGGGAGCATGAAGGCCGGCAAGAGACGCAGATACGCGGTTTTGTATGCATCCGCTGGATAGGCCACCACAGTGATGGAGCTGATCGAGGTGGCGAACATCGCTAGTCCCAAGAGCCAGGAAGGAAATGACCGGTTGCCCACAAAGAAGGTCTCCGTGGACTTGTTAATCTTGGCGAAGATGGGTCCCACCGAGGCGAGTATGCAGAAGTAGACACCCAGAATCGCCCAATCCAAACCCCCAAAATGAGAATTCATACCCTTCATCCTCCCGTGTACCACCAAGATGTTCTAGAGAGGCCAAGCCCTCAAATCACAAGAGACACACAGCAACACCTGGACCGGGCGGGTATCCAGCAGGACAGACAGTTTGAAGGGGAGTGTAGAAGGTTCAGGATTGAAGGGAAGCGGGGATTCCGGTTTTTGAATCGGGAGGAATGGGTTTACTGAATGATTCATTGGAGAGGGATCAACCTGCAAGCAAATCATAGTTAGACCCTTTGATCTTCCTCTTTAACGGCGCCAGAAGAGGATGTCCTTCTCTAACCTGAAGCATGGCAATGGCTGACAAACAACAGAGAAATGGATGGATGGGAAGCCGATAACGATCCGTCCCAGCAACGATCACGGTAACAAGGGTGAAGTAGAGAATAGAGACCATCAGAAAGCTTGTTATTAACCTGGTTTCGGTTGCGCGCAGGCCGTATAGCAGACCATAGAAGGGTAAGAGGATCAGCAAAAAGACCGAGAGGAACCTCACCCCTAAATTTGAAATAAAAAGCAGATAAAAACCTTGACGAAAGCTGTCCATCAGGCTTACCTCCTCCCAATCAGTATTTCCGGTGATGGAACGCAACGCGAACTGGAATGTCGAAGGAGCGGTATAAAAATTGATTAGGTTTTTGACCACTCTCAAGAGAAATAGTTTGGGGTGCTCCGTAAGGGTTTTCAGGGCGATTTTTTGAATCAATGCATCGGCCTCACGCGCTCCCAGGTGAAGGTCCCTGCGAACTAAAATGAGAACCCTCCCCACTGTTTGGTCAGGGTGCAGATTATAGAGCTCCTGTGCCCGTGCCATCTGCGGGTTGGCGGCCCAATCCGCCGTGGAGGGAGATGGTATCTGATCTCGCAACAGCCATAACAAATTGATGGTTTGGGTGGTGTCCATGCCCCAATAGTTTGTTTGCAAGCCATTTCGTACAATCCATGGTGTTACCATCACGGCCATTCCAAAAAGAAAAGCGCAAATATGCTTTACTACACGGAGACGAAAACACCTGTTGATGAAGAAGACCATCAGAACCGCCACCCAGTAGAACTTGAAAACTGGACGAATGTACATGGCCAGTCCAACCAACAGACCCAACCCAAGATAGGCATAGTTGTTATTACGTTGGATAGCAACGATACCGGCATATGCCACGCTAGCCACCGCCAAAACAAACAAAGCCTCGGTTAGAAGTGTCGACGCAAAAATGATTTGCCAGGGGTCCAGAGCGCACAACCATCCCGCAATGATTCCCACACGAGGGCCAAAAGCCAATGCCGCCATTTGCAGGACTATGATCACGCTGATGCAAGATGCCACAATTTGGATTCCCACCAGTACCCACTCAACCGCCTCCTCATTACCACACCAGCACTGCAAGCAGGACCATATAAGCGGATACCCCGGGGTACGCATGGTATAAGCTTCCAGCTCCCCAGTGCTTGGATCGCGTGAGGCAAACTGGCCCGTAGCGGTAAGGGTGTTGGCCAAACTCCTGTAAAGAATTGTGTCAATATGTTCGATGGGACCCGCTAGCCATAAAAAGATCAGCCTCAGTCCCAATGCCACCACCACGATCGACTTCAACCCCATCCATCTGCTCATGGAATCACACATACCATCGGACTGACTTGGCTGGTTTCCCATTAGGAAATGCTCAGTCTCATGCTCAGTCACAGTTCGGATCCCCATGATAAAAAACACCAATCGTTTTGGACAGAATATAACCATCCCATAGAGATGTGAAAGGTCAGATCGGTACTCGGCTGAAAGCCATCTGGAAGTCAAGGCCAAGAGGGTAGGTAACCCCCATTCTTTGACTGATATCTGTTGGAACATGTATGGGAACGTATCGATCGAAAGCCTCATTGCACCAACAAAAGATTTCCCAGAATCCTGGAGTTAGCTGAATTAATTAGAGCGAGAGTGACTATCGACACTGAAAAGGGGAGGTAAAACTCCATAAAATCATGCAGCTGGTTGACCGATATACCAAAAGAGAGTAATGCTATACAGGGTTATTTTCGAAGGTCTTGGAGTCAGGAATGCGAATCGCCATTTGCGAGAAGTGTCACGAACCCGTCCCGGCTGAGTATGAGATCCGGAATGGGAAGGTTTATCTTCAGAAACAGTGCCCCGAGTGCGGGACCACCTCGGCGATGGTCTCCAAGGACTCCGCGAAGTGGAGCTGGAAGAGAGAGATCTCCGACTACACTGAGCCGGGCGAAACAGGTTGTACCCTCTCTTGCACCACTTGTGACCACCAGGTCCGTACCCCGCCTTACACCGTGGGCATCGATGTGACCAACCGGTGTAACCTCTGTTGCCCCATCTGCCTGGCCAATGTGGAAGCCATGGGATTTGACTTCAATCCCCCTATTGAGTACTTCGACAAGATCTTCCGCCATTTCCAGGGGGCTCAACCCAAACCCAATATGTGCTTCTTTGGAGGAGAACCAACCGTCCGGAATGACATTTTCGACCTTGTCCGTCTCGCCAAATCTTATGGCCACCAGGTGCAGATCTTCACCAACGGGGTGCGCTTAGCCAACCAGGATTTCTGTAAGGAGCTCTGCTCGCTGGGGCTGCAACTGAATTTTGGATTTGATGGCACCCGTTCGGATATTTACGAAAAGTTGCGGGGACGTGATTCACTTGAGCAAAGAAAGAAGGCCCTTAAGAACATCCTTGAGACCGGGGTCAACAAGCTGGTCATCTCCAGCACCATGG
>CAZORO010000465.1:0-4711 GCA_964581845.1 uncultured bacterium | reverse complement strand
ACATACGGTGGCGGGACGAGTTATCACCGGTGTGGTAATGCCGGAACCGAACCATGTCACGGTCACGGTGACCGCCGATGCGACGCGCATAGGACCGGTTTCCACTGAAACATCCTGGAACCGGATCGAGAAAATCGCGAAAACTCTCCATTCGGCGGGCCTCCCCACCGAGGCCACACCCGAAGTGTTCAAGTACATCTGGGCCAAGGTGCTTTACAACTCGGCTTTGAATCCCCTTTCCGCCATCCTTAACCAGACTTATGGCGAGCTGGGAGCCAATCCACATACACGGCTTGTCATGGATGCCGTGATTGAGGAGGGTTTCATGGCGGCGGAAGCCGAAGGTGTGAAACTCTTCTGGGACAAGGCCGGTGACTACCGCAAGTTCTTTTATGAACATGAGGTTCCTCCCACCAGCGCTCACCGTTCCTCAATGCTGCAATCCATTGAACAGGGAAAACGAACTGAGATCGATGCCCTCAACGGAGCCCTGGCAGCCATCGGGCAGAAGCATGGGATTCTTTTGCCGGTCAACAAGACTCTGACTGAAATCATCAAGGCGAAGGAAGCCATCTCTTGGAAGTGCGGATAGTCCAGTTGGATATAAATACCCTTGGGGAAGTCCACCGCAGGGCATACCCTTCCCAGGAAACCTACCCTTTCCGGCGATCCATGAGATCCACTTGAATTTCCTGAATTTCCAGAAGTCTTTGCCATTGTTGACTCAGGAGGTGGTCGATCCGCCGGCTGAGGAGGCGGATTTCCATCTCCGCCTTAAGGTTGATCCGGTAGTCATTCAATGCGCGTTGCCGGTCACGTGCCTCGACTCGATTCTGGCTCATCATGATAATCGGCGCTTGAATGGCCGCCAGGCAAGAAAGGAGCAGGTTGAGCAGAATGTAAGGGAAGGGATCGAAGGGATTGAAAAGCACCGCCACTGTGTTGAAGCCAATCCAAATCCCCAGGAAGGCCGAGAAACAGCCAATGAACACCCAGCTACCGCCGAAGGATGCCATCTTGTCGGCCACACGATCTCCCAGGCTTGTGGGACGCGCGGCGTCCTGTTCGGCGATCCGGGCGACCAGCGACTCTTCTTTCGCGAGACTTTCCAGAACCTCCTCATGGAGATTCGACATGTCCTCACGCTCCGCCACGAGAAGTTTGCGAAATTAGCGGGAACGGAAACGGCGCAAGTCTGAGTAACAGACAAAGGCTCCTGGTTTCCAGTCTGGAAACTCAGCCGCGATCATCTCGGAGGTTTGGGGGGTCACGGCTTCAAAGGGCATCACCTGAGAGCGGGGAAAGGTCTTGCCGCAGCAACAGCAAAGCAAGTGTGTCTTGCTCATCACCTGTTTCCTTTCAAAGAACGCTTACTTCCTTTTGAACACTCCGGTGAGTCCATCGGATATGAGAGTCACCACATCCGCCAGGGCGGCTGGAAGCGAGAGGAGCGTGGATGTGGCGATGTATCTCGGCTTCCAATCGGGATTGAATTTCTCTTTGTAAGCTCGGAGTCCCTCGAAATTGTAGAAATGTTCTCCATGGTTATAGACCCAAGCACCCACCCAGTTCCAAAGACTGGCCTCCGCGTGTGAGGATAACCCGCTTAAAGGGGCCATCCCCAGGCTGAAAGTCTCAAAACCCTGCTCACGCCCCCAAAGCATCAAGCGCGTAAAGAGATAATCCATGAGTCCATTGGGTGCATTTTGGGTATGACGCATAAGGTCAATGGTGAGCCAATCTTTTCTTGGACACTCCAGAATGTTGGCGAAAGCTACCATTCGTCCACCCGCATCCCGTACCACAGCCATTGGGAAATGAAGCAGATACTCCTCCTTAAAGAATCCAAGGGAGAAGCCCTTTTCCTTGACGTTCTTGGTCGAGAGCCAATCATTAGAGACTTCCCTCATCGCGGGCAAGAGATCGCGGACTCCCTCCACCGGAACAATCACAAAAGTAAAGCCCATTCCCTCGATTTTACGAACCACCTGGCGGAATTTGGAACGTTCTTTTCCCTCCAAGGAGAATGAGGCGAGTGGCACAATCCCCTCCTCTCCAACCTTTAAAGGTGTCAATCCCTGGTCGAGATAAAGGGGAAGCCGTTCCGCCGTCACTTCATAGAACAGGACTCGAGCCCCCTCATGTTCAGCCGTCTCATGGACGGTCCAGATGAGTTCCTCCGCCTCCTCCTCAAGGCCAACCGGGTCACCCAATACCACCCAGGTGGAAGAAGAGGCGCCAAACATAAGGAAGGATTTTCCACTGGAACTGAAAAATAAGGCCTTATCCCCCAACAATGCTAAGGGAGCCAAGGGAGAGGAGGACTGAGCAATGATACTGCTTACGCGGTCAAGATCCTCATTCGTAGCGGGAAGCCGTGGTCTCGGATAGGTTCTCAGGAGCAAGCCGATTGATAGCACCAAACCGGTTACCAGGATTGAGAAAGAGGCTCGCAAAAAGCGGGGGGCATCTCCCCGGAGAGTGAATGTCCACCAAAGTGAATCCTGGTATTCGACATGCTTGAAGGAAAACAGCCCCACCGCGAACGAGCAAGCCATGGCCGCGCCAATGAGCGCGATCCATCTAGCTGAGAATGTCAGCGCGAAGATGGAGGAACGGCGGTAGAAGGCCTGGCGCGAGAGAAGTAAGGCCAAGAGTTGAAAGGAGAGGACCGCCGCTTCCTCATAATCGATCCCCTTGGCTAATGATGTGAAGATCCCCACTCCAAGCAAAATCGATGTCAGCCACCAGGCGGCATCGAGCCTGCGTTGAATGCCTCTTGCTAATAAGAGAAGCAGTAGGCCGGTTATACTTCCCAGTAGGTGTGAGAACTCCAGCACTCCAAGAGGCAAGAGACGTTCGAGGATTTCAAGGCGGCCATGGATCGAGGGGGTCGCTCCCGAATAAAGCAGGACCACACCCGCGAAGAAGGTCGAGACCGTGAAGAAATCGGGGGTAAACTGAGTTGCCCAATCCAATACACGTTTCCCCACAGGGACTACACGAAACCGGTGGAGATGGATCTCATGAGCTAAAAGAACACCGCCCGCAAGCAGAAATGGGACTAAGCAAAATACAATCCGGAACGCTATAAGGGCGCTCAGGACAATGTGCGCTTCATGGTAAGGAGCACGCAGCTTAACCATGAGATATTCGAAGACACCCACTCCTCCCGGTACCGCGGAGACATGTGAAAGGAGAGCGGCCAGGAAGAACACACCCAGGAAGCCGGAGTAGGTCAAAGGCGGTGTCCGTGGAAGCAGGAAAAAGAGGGTTGTCCCTGCGAAGAGCCAGTCGCCTGAAGCGCTGAGCAGGTGGCCCATCACCTCACGTGGCGCTGGAGGAGAGATCTCGATCGCATGTATGTGGATTGTCCGCCTTCCCCAATAGGACCACAGGATGTATAGGGCGATTGGGATTAGAACTAACACACCCAAGGGACGGTCTGAAATGATTGGCCAATGGTATTCAGGAGGCAGCCTCAGAGGTTCGATGAGGATAATCACTCCAGATATGGAGAGCAGGCCCAATCCGAACAGAAAACCACACAAAGCAATGACTTTGGCGATTTCCAAGGAGGTGAAACCCCACAAGGAATAGAGACGTAGACGGACGGACCCTCCACTCAGGACAGAGAAACCGAGGGCGTTGCTGAAGGCAGTGGCAACAAAGGAGGCCAAGCCGATTTTCCGGAGTGGAAGAACCTTCCCAGCCAGGCGTAGAGCAATAAGGTCATAACCCGCGGCGCTTGTGTAGCTGAGGGTTGTTGCCGCCAAGGCTAGACACACCTCTTTCCAGCCCAGGCGATGGAATTCGGAGTAAATGTCGGTGAGGGTATAGCCATGGAGCTCCTTCCTCAAGGCATGGATCGACAAGAGGAAGAGACTGAACGCGATTCCTGGCACTATGAGCTGAAGGATGCGTCTCTTCATCCGGGTAGAGGAAACCAGCCAAACCATGAGCCACGGCGGTAATTCACCAGAGAGTTTATAGCGGATAAACCTTGAGAGGGAATGAGCATGGATGGGTTGGTACTCATTTCAACGCCCAGCCTGTTCTGACAGGGAGACCCTCTGCTATAGTTTCCCGTTTGCGGATTATTTGCCGGAAAGGAACACGCAAACCAAGTATTCAGCATGGTCTTCGATCCTCACAAACCCTTGATCGCTCAAAGCGATCGAACCGTTCTGCTGGAGGTGGACAATCCCTCCTATGCCGAGGCACGGGACCGCTTGTCGCTCTTTGCCGAGCTGGTCAAAAGTCCGGAGCATATCCACACCTACCGGATTACACCCCTCTCGATCTGGAACGCGGCGGCCACTGGGGTCTCGCTTGAGGCGATCCTTTCCACACTGCGTGACTTCAGTAAGTTCGACATCCCCCCGAATCTCGCCGCCGATATCCAGGATTACCTCTCCCGCTATGGGAAATTGTGGTTTGAACCGGGTACAGACCGGTTCATCCTAAGGTGTTCGGATCCATTCCTGATGGAGGAGATCCGTCACAACCGCAAGATCCATTCGTTTCTGGAGGATGGGGGAGGCAAAGACCACTTCACTTTCCACCCTCAATTTCGTGGTGATCTCAAACAGGCACTGATTAAGATTGGATATCCGGTGAAGGATCTGGCCGGGTATGTGGATGGGGATCCTTTGACCATGCAACTGCGGGAGTTGCTTCCCACCAATGGTCCCTTTGTGCTCAGGAATTA
>CAZORO010000464.1:0-4720 GCA_964581845.1 uncultured bacterium | reverse complement strand
AAGGAATCGATCGAACGAGCGCGTGAATATGGAGGAGCGACAGTAGCCATCTCTCTCTCCGATACCCTCAAGCGGGGAAGTGACGGATTCCTCCATGAGACCCTGCCCCGTGAGGAGCTTTACCGGATCCAAACCCCTCAGACTTTCCGTTTTGATTTACTCCGGCAAGCCCATGCAGAATTCCGCCAGGCTCCCGATCCCTCCGTGACCGATGATTGTATGTTGCTGGAAAGGCGTGGCCAGAAGATCGCCTTGGTTGTTGGAGAGGAGATCAACCTTAAGGTGACCACACCGGTTGATCTGCATATTGCTGAAGCAATTCTCCACTCGATGAGAGGTCAAACAGACCCAACATAGACTTCATACCGATTCACCAGTCTCAAGAAGTACAATCCCCCTTTTCTTCATGAGAGTAGTTCTACCCCTCAACCTCCCCCCATTTTCCAACGATAATCAAGCTGTAAGGGCGGTATGGCTCCCGAGTGCCTTGGTGACTTGCTTGGGCAACGTTTCAGACTTCATTCTCCCTACCCTTCTCCAGCGGGGAGAAGGGAGAGCCACAAGTCCTCTCGCCCTGTGGGAGAGGGGATGTGGGGGTGAGGTTTCTGGTGCAAAATTACCCCAACAAGGCCCAAGTTGATTGCCATGAGATTCATGCACCCCCCCTCGGGGAGGAAACCTGAGGGGGTGTGTGCTAAAATAGCGGTGTGGAGATATAGAAATGACTCCCGGCTGGTTGAATCGTTTATCATTTACTTTTCCGCCAAGCCGTTGAGGAGCTTTGAACTTATGAACTTTGAAAGACTTACAGAGCGAGCCCGCCAGGTGATGAGACGTGCCAAGGAGGAAGCCCAGCGGATGGGGTGTAGTCATGCCTCCACTGAACATATTCTCCTGGGCTTGATTAACGAGACCGATAGCGTGGCAGTCACCGCTTTGAGGAATCTAGGTGTTGACCTCTCGCTCCTGCGCAAGAAGACCCAGTCCTACATCCAAAACACATCCTATTATGTGGAGAAGGACGCCACCCAACTTTCTCCCAGTGGAAAACATGCCATTCAGTTTGCCCAACAAGAGGCGCAGAGCCTGGGGGTGAACTTCATCGGTACCGAGCACCTTCTGCTAGGGGTGATTCGTGAGACCGAGGGGATCGCCGCGCGCGTACTTCTGAGCCAAGGGGTCGATTTGGTCAAAGCACGCGCTGAGATTTTACGTCTCATGGGAGTTGGCTCAGGCGGTAGCGATGCTCAGGCGCAAACCTCCAAGAAAAAGTCGAAGACTCCTGCCCTGGATGCTTTTGGAACCGACCTGACTGAACTGGCCCGCATGGGCAAACTGGACCCAGTCATCGGGCGTCATGATGAAGTCGAGCGGGTCATCCAGATCCTTTGCCGACGCACCAAAAACAATCCAGTTCTCATCGGCGAGGCGGGTGTCGGAAAGACCGCTATTGCCGAGGGGCTTGCCCAGAAAATCGTCAACAAGCAAGCCCCCGATCTCCTTGCCAATAAACGTCTGATCACTCTCGACCTTGCAGCCCTGGTGGCTGGCACCAAGTACCGTGGCCAGTTCGAGGAACGCCTCAAGGCGGTGCTCGAGGAAATCCGTCGTAATGACAACATCCTTCTCTTTGTCGATGAGCTTCACACCCTGGTGGGAGCCGGAGCGGCCGAAGGATCGATGGATGCCTCCAACATGCTCAAGCCCGCTCTTGCACGTGGGGAACTCCAGTGCATCGGCGCCACCACCCTGGACGAATACCGCAAGTACATCGAGAAGGACAGCGCGCTGGAAAGACGTTTCCAGAACATCATTGTCAACCCGCCCTCGGTCAAGGAAACCATCGAAATCCTGAAAGGTCTGGGTGAGAAGTATGAGTCCCACCACCAGGTTCGTTACACCGAGGCTGCGCTCACCGCCGCTTCCGAGCTCTCCGACCGTTACATCACCGACCGCTTCCTTCCCGACAAGGCCATCGACTTGATCGACGAAGCGGGCGCCCGGGCGCACCTGCGCGCTACCACCCGGCCACGCGAGATCAAGGAACTCGAGGACCGTATCGAGCAGCTCAACCAGGAAATCGAGGCCGCCAGTGTCACTGAGGAGTTCGAGAAGTGCATGGACCTCAAGCAACTCCGTGATGACCTGCGGGATGAAATCGAACAGAAGAAACAGGAGTGGGAGGAACGCCGCTTGCGCGAGGAAAACCGCGTGGTGGTGGATGAGGAAGAAATCGCCTACCTCGTCTCCAAGTGGACCGGCATCCCACTGGTGAAGCTGGAGGAGAGCGAGAGTGAACGCTTGTTGAAGATGGCGGATGAACTCCACAAGCGCATTGTCGGACAGGAGGACGCCATCCAAACCATCTCCAAGGCCATCCGCCGTTCACGCGCCGGCTTGGCCGAGAGAAAGCGTCCCATCGGCTCTTTCATGTTCCTCGGACCGACTGGCGTGGGGAAATCCGAACTCGCCAAGGCCCTGGCGGGTTATCTCTTTGGAAATGAGGAGGCCCTGATTAACATTGACATGTCCGAGTACATGGAGAAGTTCGCGGTTTCGCGCTTGGTCGGAGCCCCTCCAGGATACATCGGGCATGATGAGGGAGGGCAGCTGACTGAAAAAGTCCGCCGCCGTCCCTATTGCGTGGTCTTGCTCGATGAAATCGAGAAAGCCCACCCCGATGTATACAACATCCTGCTCCAGGTGCTTGAGGAGGGCCGTTTGACCGATACCACCGGCAGGACCGTCGACTTCCGCAACACTGTTCTGATCATGACCTCCAACATTGGTACCCAGGATATCGTCAAAAAAACTGGCCTGGGCTTCGAGGCCCACAGCCAGTCTCTCGATATGGCGAGCATCCGGGAACGTTTGATGGGTGAATTGCGGAAGAATTTCCGTCCTGAATTCCTGAACCGTGTGGATGATGTCGTGGTTTTCCATCCCTTGGATGAGGATCATATCCGGAGCATCATCGATATTCTTGTCCATGATATCGAGGGACGTTTCAAAGGGAGCTCTACCCGGATACACCTCTCTGAAGCGGCCAAGGGTTTCATTCTCGATAAAGGATTTGACGCAGTTTATGGGGCGCGTCCTCTCAAGCGCGTCCTTCAGAAGTATCTGGAGGATCCGCTGGCGGATGAGATCCTGCGGGGACGTCTCTTTGAGAACACGGATATCCAAGTGGATCTGGGTGATGGCGAGCTGATCTTCTCAACTCCTCAACAGGCAGACAAGCCAGAGGAGATGGCTGGAGTAGTTCATTGAAGCTGTAGATGATTGGGTAAGAGAGTGCATTCAAGACGCCACATGACTGGGTTGGGGGTCTTGCTATGGGCAGGTCTGTTTCTGTCTCCAGCTGCAGCCCAGGTCATTGGGGAAATCCAGATCGAGGGTGTGAAGTCCTCCGATCCCGCTGATGTCCTGAAGGTGGTTCAGACTAAAGTCGGGTCCTCTCTGAAAGTGCCTGTCACCATGCGCTCAATTACCGAGGACCTCCGCCGCATCAGCGAACTCGAGCGTTTCGATCCACTCAGCCTGCGTGTCGAAACTCGTGGCACCGAAGCCCTCAAAACCTTGGTCTTCATTGTCAAGGAATACCCCGTTGTCACCGGCATCGAATATACAGGTAACACCAAGTACAAGAAAAAGCGTCTCGACACCGAAATCGGCTTCGAGGCAGGGGAACCTCTCTTCTTCAAAACAGACCTGATCGAAAAGCTTGAGGAGAAGCTTGAGAAGTTTTACAACTCGAAAGGCTTCTCGAGTGTGTTGATCGAGGGACGTAAGGCCAGTGAAACCGATGCTGGTGTGGTCCTTGAGTTCGCCATCGAGGAAGGCCGGAAACTCAAGCTCCAATCGGTGGGTTTCGAGGGGAACACCGCCTTCACTGATGAGGAATTGAGAAAGAAGGTCAAAACCAAACCCAAGGCCCTCCATCTTTTCCGCCGTAAATTCGACGCGGAGCAGTTTCAAAAGGACATCCGCGCTCTGGAGTATTTCTATCAGCAGAATGGATTCATCGAAGCCAAGATCAAGGAGGGAAACCGGAAACTGGTCAAGGATGACCGCCGGTTGGATGTCAATTTCGCCATCGATGAAGGTCCCCAGTACCGCCTCGGGAAGATTCTGATCGAGGGCGCCAGCACCTTTGAGCGTTCCGAACTCCTCAACCCAATCACAGTTCAACGCGGAGAGATCCTCGATCGTCCAAGACTGGTTCATAATCTCCAGGATGTCCGTTCGCTCTACTGGAACCAGGGATTCCGCCTGGTAAATATCGAACCCGAGATCACCCCAGACCGGGGTACCGGGATCGCCGATCTGCTCCTACGGATCAATGAAGGACCACGTCTCCGGCTTCGTGATATCCAGATCGAGGGAGTCGGAGAGGCGGCGGATCAAACCAAGTTCCAGGTTCCCCTGGAAACCAAAGATTATGTCATCGAGAGAGAATTCGCGCTTAAGAAAGGCGAGGTGTTGGATTGGTCTCAGATCGAGGAAACTGAACGCCGTCTGGTGAACCTTCAGTTTTTCGAGGGCCAGGAGGGTGCCTTTCCGCCCAAGCTCAAGCATGGTTTCCAACTGGAGCCGGTCCCGGGGACACGCGAGGCGGACCTCCTCCTTCAACTTGAGGAAACCAACACTGGCTTCATTCAACTGGGTGGCGGTTTCTCCACCGACTATGGAGCGAGTTTGAACTTCGAGTTCAAGGACC
>CAZORO010000463.1:0-4721 GCA_964581845.1 uncultured bacterium | reverse complement strand
TGGAGGTGTGGCTGCAAGGTTCAGGGACCGTGGTGGAACTGGATCCCACGACCGGCGCGAAATCAATTGTGTCCTCCTCCAAGGGGGATGGCTGGGTGAGCTTTACCACCAGCATCACACCTTCGGGCAGCCGCCTGTTCACACTTGAGAAACAGAAACCATCTGGACTCAAGGCTCAGAAAGAACTCAAGGATGTCCGCAAACAGACGCTCCGCCTGGTGCCAAGCACCCAGCTGAGCGAGGAAAATGTACTGGTACTGGACCGTCCCACCTACCAGATCGGCGATGGCAAGATTCAAGGTCCCGCCGAGATCCTGCGTGTAGACAGCTCGGTGCGTGATGCCCTAGGGGTGCCCCACCGTGGCGGCGAAATGCTGCAACCCTGGGCGCGTCCCAAACAGAAGAACCCTCCCACATTGCCTCTCACTTTGACCTACACATTCCAGGTCCGTACGCTTCCGGGAGGCCCGCTCTATCTGGCTCTGGAGAATTCAAACCGGTTCACGGTCTCAGTCAATGGCGAACCTATCCCGGTGGATGAATGCGGCACGGGTTGGTGGGTGGATCCCTGCCTCGCCAAGGTCCGATTGGATCCCTCGCTCCTCCGGGTTGGAAAAAATGCAGTCACCCTCTCCATCAATTTCACTCCCGAGGATGAGCTCGAGGCCATGTTCCTGCTGGGCGGCTTCGGAGTAAACGTGAAAGGGACGGAATGCGAACTGGTTCAGCCTACACAAGCCCTCAAGCTGGGGAGTTGGATTAAGCAGGGGTTGCCCTTCTATGGTGGCGCGGTGACCTACCGCTTCAACACAAACACCACCCCCGCGAAGGGGGAACATGTGTATCTTTCCGCACCTAGTTTCAAAGGAGCCATGGCCCGTGTGCTCGTGAATGGGCAACAAGCCGGTTATCTCTTGTGGCCACCTTATGAAGTTGAGATCACAAAATATCTGAAAAAAACCGGCAATGAGATCGCCCTCCAGGTGATCGGCAGCCGTAGGAATACCTTCGGACCATTGCACGAGAAGAATCCGAATCCTTATGCGGTCAGTCCAGGCAACTTCGTGACCACTGGCAAGGATTGGTCCGAAGAGTATGTGCTCAAGCCATGCGGGTTGATGCAGGCGCCGGTGGTGGTGGTCAAGAGATAAGGACAATCAGGACCGTAAGAAGAACGCCCTCCCCCGGGAATGGGGGAGGGCGTCACTCAATGCGTCATTCCCGCGAATGCGGGAATCCTTGAAAAAATCCATTACTTAATCCACCGCTTGGCCGTTGCCCCATTATCAACTCCCACAATCCGTTTGTGAGTGGAGGCTAACTCCATGATGTAGTCTCCTTTTTCAGGTTCATCATCGCCGCTGATTCCATATTCACTTCCATAAAACAACACATGTCCGGGTAATGCCGCCAGGACAGCCAGGGTCTCTTTCTGCATATCCTCACGCCTCCTCTTCTCTCCATACTGATAGCGGATGCCAGTAAAGTAATTCCAATCCACGGTTTTCAAAATTCGAAGGTCAGTAGTCTGGTTGTGATACCAGAGCGTTTGTCCCAATCCCTTTTTGTCAAGATAATCCCTGATAATGGGAGCGATACGGTTGATCCTTTCAATACTCCACTCGTCCTCGGCCTCAAGTTTGAGGACAAACTCATCCACAAGAATTTCACCCTTCCATTTCTTGCTCCCAAAATCAATGAGTTTCTTTATCTGCGCGATGACTTTTTCATCAGGCCATATCTTTTCATTGTTATAACTTTGAATTGCATCATTGGGCCACAACCACAGGGTAATCCTCATCCCTGCCTCCCTGACCTGAACAAACCAATGGTACCAGTGGTCCTCATCCTTGGGATCAAAGAATACAGCTCGATTGGGGACACCTATCCAATAATTTCCTCCCCGGCGTGAGGAGTAGTTGTCATCATTGGTCCCATAGATGTGAAAACGATTATACCCCTGCTTCCTGGCCCTTTCGATGAGCTGTATGCGATAGGGATCGCTCGCCGCACGATCGGGTGTGGTCTTATTGTTCAAGTAGTCGGACATGAGAACATGCGAGGTGGAGTAGCCCTTGTCATTCAGAAAGTTCCCAATCGAGTATTGGGGGGGGTCACGCGCCTCTTTCGCCATGTCTGACAAGCTCTCAATTTTTGATTCTCTGTTATTAACATCTGGTTGACTCAAGGCTGCAGTCAAAGAGATAAATATAACGAGGAAGAGATTCATAATGATATTTTTCATATGACAGGATCCTGTTCTTGAAGATTATCCATTAGCAGTAAACATTGGATTCCCGCGAAAGCGGGAATCCAGTTTTGGCGAAAGAATGAAGGATAACCAGCTGCTGTTCTCCGTGTCCCTCCGGTCTTTCCTTTCCTTCCGTGATTCAAATAAAAACCATGCGAATGAATTCGTCACTCCACCGCTGAGTATTACTCCACCACTGAGTATTACTGAATTTCGAGATAATCCTTATCCGGCAGCGGCGGGAAGGGCGCGGTCGGCAGGGTTTGGTACCAATAGGCCACCGAGGCGATGTCATCCTGAAGCGGCAGGTAACGTCCCTCGCTGCGCCAACCAAGGGCCTGGATGGTCACCTTGAGGTCCTTCTCGAAACGGATCGGGTCCATGATATGCCAACGGTACAGCCCGAAGCGCTGGTTGGCCTTGTAGGTGCCATCGGGACGGATCACTTGCGGCATCCCAAGGAAAGGCCCCGAATAAGCGGTGTAATCGCCCTCCACATCAAAATTATAGGAGCCGCCGAAGTAGTCCTCGGTGCCGGTGCCAGCGATGGTCGGGAACTCCTTGTCGCCATCCATGAAGAACTTGATTTCCCCCTCGCCCCACCAGCCGTTGTTGTTGACCTGGCGTGCCATGTAAGTTCCAACATAATGCCCCTTGCCCTGGATGCCATCCACGATGGTGTAGTCGGTTTTGTAGGGGAGCGGGTTGGTGCGGCGGAACTGGGCATGGAAGTAAGCGGCATCTTCGGGAACCTCGGTGAGGGTATAATTGATCTGGAAATAGCAGCTGATCTTGTCCTTGCTACGGTTCTCCAGGGTCATTTTGCAGTGCTTGCGGAAGGGCATCGGCCAGAAGCAGTTGAAACCGCTCTTGGGGTTCACGCTGACCGGGATGGAGTTGATCTGGACATAAGGCCCCCAGCCGACCGCGAAGAAATCGGGGATGGGACATTCGACCGAGGGCTGCTCCTGGTTGTCCCAGTAGATGCGCAAGATGGTTTCACGAGTGAGGCCGCCGGTGATCCACATGCTTTGGATCGCGCCGGGACCTTCGATGTCTGCCAGGGTGAAGGTCGAGGTTCCATCGATGTGAACCGCGGGAGAGACTTTCCAGCCCTGGCCCAGGTCACGAGCCGCCTTGGCTCCGAAACCCTCCGTGGCCATGCCGGCCTTGCCCTTCTCGCCAGTGAAGTTCTCGGCGCTGATCGAACGGCTCTTGGCCTCGGAAAGACGTGAAAGGTTCCCTAGGCTCATGTCGAGCCCATTGAAAGGGGTTCCCTTTTCCTCGGCACCCGCGCGGACACACAGGCACAATGCCAAACAAACGGTCAGGACTCGTTTCATCTTGATCCTCCTCCTTGTCATTGGATGGTTTATCAGTGGGACAGAATGAGAGGAAGTATGGGAAAGGTTGGGGAAAGGGGCAAGTGGAGAGGGGGGGAGGGACCAGTAACCTCTCTATTGGAAGAGGTCGTTGTGTGAACCCGTACGTTCGAGTCTCAAAGTCTTTTCATCAGCCGAATAGATTAGCACCCAATCCGCCTCAATATGGCAGTCACGGCAGTCCTTCCATTCACCCAACAAAGAATGATCGTGGAGTTTCGGATCGAGAGGTTCACCTTGAGCTAGACATAGAACAATGGATTTGAGTTTCTCAAGATCTTTCCCACGTTTGCCCATTCGCTTGACATCCTTAGCGAATTGTTTCGTCTGGGAAAGCTTCTTCATCTCTCCCAACTCGCGAACAACTCATCGGGAGTATCAAAGGTTTCCACATCCACTCCTTGGCGGCTCTTCCGAAGCGTCTTGACCGTTGTCTCGTTTGGGATGTGGACACCAAAAGGAAGGCCACCCCGTAAACAAATCTGGTGGTAGAAAAGGCGGATCGCCTCGGTCGGGCTGAGTCCAAGTTTCATAAGGACCTTTTCAGCCTTTTTTTTCGTCTGAGGTTCAATACGGGCATGGATTGTGGCTGTCTTATTCATAGGAATGGTTGTATCACATATGCAACACAGTTTCAAGCTAAAAAGACTCACTAAAACAAACTCAAGTTATTTCCCGATTGGTTCCATTTTCACCCGCATTGCCAGAACCATAAAAGGTGTAACCACTTTTAGGGCATTTGAGGTAAGCCCAAAAAGAAACCAACGATACTGCTGGATTCCGTTCCATCCTCCTCCACAAGGGGAACATCCACTCCTTCCCCATGCAAAGATACAAGATAGAAATGCATTTCATAGGGTTCCATCTATTGTAGGGTGTGTTGAATCGTGGAGGCCATGGAAGAAAAATGGAAATTCGTGGAAAATATTATTATCCACAGGCGGAGTGATTGATGGAAATCTGCCTGTCGAAAATAATAGTGCATTTTATGATGATGAATTTAACTTTCTGTATGGATGGTGTAATGATAAAAAAATAGTAAATTTGAAAATTACATTGGGAAGTTTAGATGGAATTAAGGGCAAGAA
>CAZORO010000462.1:0-4726 GCA_964581845.1 uncultured bacterium | reverse complement strand
CGAAGAGATACTTGGTGCCACCCGGACGCTTATCGGGAGCGATACGCGGCGGATTTCCATTCGCGCGAGCGGTGTCATTATTGACGGTCCAAGGATTCCCCGCATCTGTGAAGAAGCCAGCTGCCTCGATCACAGAGCCATCTGGGTTGAAGAAAGCCACCACACCGCGCTCACCACCTCCAGATTCATCCTCGGTGTTTGTGGACAAGGCTAATGTCCCATCACCGAACGCTCCGTTATAGCACTCCCAGTTTGCCGCATTCGCGTACTCATTCGCGAACATCTCACGGTCATGTACTAGAACCGTGCAGCCCACCGACTCCGGTCCAGCATGAGGAGCCTGCGCAACTGCAGGAGCTGCCAACACCACCATGATAAATAACACAACCCATTTCCCTTGCATAAAACCAAACCTCCCTTTATTTCCTCCGCTCCACCTCAAAGGTGTATCTTTAGGAAAGCTGAACCTTAAACCTCTTTATGTCAAGCTCATTTTGCTTTTACTGTGGTACATGATATGCACCTTTGTGTAATTGGACAGCCTCGAATAAGATTGACGTGGACAAGAGAAAGCCGCATACTTCTATCTGTTAGAAGTTTTTTCCGGTAGCACGGAAGAGAAGGAGGCCACATCATCGATGATAAGTCAAGCTTATTTCCCAGCTAAGATTCCCGTTAGAGGGAAAAGGGGATTCACCTTGATTGAGCTATTGATCGTCATTGCGATCATCCTCATCTTGATCTCAATTGCTCTCCCCAACTTTTTGGAAGCCCAGATGCGCGCTCGGGTGACAAAAAGTAAAGCTGAAATCCGTACAATCGCTTTGGCTTTAGAGCAATACTATCTCGATTTTAAGGTTTATCCGGCCGAGAGTGAACCAGATGCTGAACAAAGACACAGAACAGAGAGGGGACTCTTTTGGTTAACTTCTCCAATTAAGTATCTTTCCACAGTCCCCCGAGATCCATTTATTGCAGGCAGTGATGGCTCGAAGGACTTTTACTACGAGACGGGTGGTATCGAGAAGTTTACGACCGATCCAAGATACACAGCATGTACAGAGACATGGGCAGTCTTTACTCGTGGGCCAGATCTCTTGGAAAATCAAGTTGATTCAGCGAATCCACACTATGTAATGAAAGATGAATCAATAGATTCCTACTCTCCAACTAACGGAACGAGAAGTTTGGGTGATATTTTTCAGTATGGAGGAGATTCTTTCTGGATCGGAGTTACAATGCAGGTTGCATATCGAAAGAACTACTCCCCAGCATCAGGAAGAGGAATTGTTGTAGACCACGAGTTTTTCCTTCATCGTCTTCCGCACAAGCTGAGATAAACCATTTTTTTTCCTCGTGGAACCCAGCCCGGAGGGGGAGAACCTCTCCGGGCTTTTCTGTTTACGGGCTGTTCTTCGTGGCCAATCTCTGTTGAATCGTGGAAGGCATGGAGGGAATGGAGTGTCATGGAAAACAGCCTGGGGCGGGGGGGTATCCATGTTCCTCCGAATACTCCATTGTTTTCCATGTTTCAACATGTCCACACGGAAGACGCCCGAATAGGTTGATTAACAATCGGCTGGATTCATACCGGTTCCTATCCCAAAGCCTCCTTTAGGGCATCTGGTCTTTTAGCCGCCACCTGGAGGAGTGCTCTGGCTGGACCCACCGGAGTACGCCGGCCTTGCTCCCAGTTCTGAAGAGTCGACACGCTGACTCCAATCATCAGTGCGAACTCTTTCTGAGATTTATCTAGTTTACGGCGGATCGATCTGACATCCTCGGGAAAAAATTCAAACGCACGTGAAGGCTTGGCCTCGCCACGCCGAATCTGACCAGCCTGACGGATACTATTAAGTAATTCCTCGAAATCCTTGTTCTTCATTTGAACTCCTCCTCGATGAGCCGCGCGAGTACTTTAAGTTGGGACTGAGTAAGATCCTCTACTTCCCGCTTTGAATAGGCGAAAAGCATGAATAACCGCTCACTAGGTTTGTCCCAGAAATAGATGATTCTCATACCTCCGCGCTTCCCATGATCCAGTGTTATCCATCGTATTTTTCTTAACCCTCTCGCGCCCGGAATGACTGCTCCTTGATCCGGACGGCGAATGAGAGCAGTTTGTAACCGCCTGTATTCATCATCCGTCAAGAGGTCTTGAATCCTCTTAGTGAAAACAGGCGTCTCGATGATGAGCATAAAAAATTATACGCCAATGGCGTATAGTGTAAAGATTGAAGGTCGATAGCATCTCCCCCTTCTTATTTACGTCCCCCCCCCTTTCGGGGTAACCTTATGGGTGGTATCCGTCCGTCCCACGGGCGGACCATTCTCCATGGGGGGAGATCAAGATGGGGTCACGGCTACTCGCGGGTTGTTTGGCCTTGCTCCTGTGTCTCACGCTGATCGGAGCGGGGGTTCTCTACTTCCTCCAGTACCAGCAAAGGCAGGCGGTCACACTGGCGCATGCCAAAGCCCTGGAGCTCTATTTCCAGACTAAACGTCCCAAGGACGCGGGGATCGATCCACAAAAACGCACCGAGGCGATCCGTCTATGGCGCGCTGAGGTCATCCCCAAGGGGGGACGTAAACCCTTTGTCGCCGAGGCGCTCTACCAGGTGGCCAAGGAGATCGAGGAGAGCGAACCAGATACCGCCCGCGCTTACTATCAGCGTATCATGGATGAGTTTCCCGAAAGCGACCGTCACGGCGAGGCCACCGCGAAACTCGCCGAGTCACGTATTCGTACCGACCCCGATCAAGCTAAGAATCTATACTCCCAGGTTCTCTCCGCCACTGGCGATACCAACCTGACCGCGGAGGCGATGTGGGGCATGGCCCGTCTGGAGGACAATCCCGATGATCTCCCCTCCCCCGAGGTGCGTGAAAAGTTCCAGGAGATCATTGTGAAATATCCTGACTCTCCCGCCGCTGGGAAAGCTCGTGAAAGACTCAATGTGGTCAACCGCCGTTTGATCTTCGAAGATTCCAGCCCCAATGAGTTCAAGGCGATCCATACCATCAGCCCGGGCGAGGTCTTAATGAAGATCGCCAACCAGTACCTGTGCACGGTCTATATCATCGAGATGCTTAACGGAGTGACAGCCAAGACTCTCAGGCCCAACCAGAACATCCTGGTTCCCACCTGGAATAGGGTGTATGCGGTGGTCGATAAGTCCGATTACCAGCTGCGCATCTTCCGCGAGTCGGACAAGCACTTCCTGCTTCAATACAAAGTGGGTATCGGCGAGAAGGAGTGGAAGACCCGCCATGGGGAGTACATCATCACCAACAAACAATTCCATCCCCCCTGGCCCGATCCCAAAACCGGCAAGATGGTCAAGTATGGCGAACCGGAATATCCGCTCGGGGAACGCTGGATGGGCCTCTCCCCTCCGAACAATCCGGGTTCACGGACCGGGCTGGGAATCCATGGAACCAACCAGCCAGAGACCATCGGTACCAGCTCCAGCGCCGGTTGCGTGCGTCTGACCAATGAGGATGTGATCGAGGCCTTCGCCATCCTGCGTGAGAAGTCGAGGGTGGTGATTCAGGAGTAGTAGATGACCTCACCCCCCCACCCCCCTCTCCCATGGGGCGAGGGGGAAACACTCCCCCCTCTCCTGTGGGAGAGGGGGGTGGGGGGGTGAGGTTAAAAACGTCGCGTTGTTTATGATCCCACCCGCAACTTCAGTGTCCGGATCTCGAAGGGGGTTACCTCCAGCCGCACGGAATTCCGTGCGACACGCAAGGCTTTGCTACTCTCTTCCATCAGGTTGCACTCCCAAGCTTTCTCAACCGGAAAACCGAAATGGAGATTCACCGGTCCGCGCATCCCCTGCGATTCATAAAGGCGTAGGATCAGCTCCTTCCCCTGCTCGGCCTTCTTGAGCGCCTCGATCACGGCATTGGGAGCATCGCACCGAACCCAAGAATGAACCGGTGGAATCGTCCCTTTGCCTTTCTTGGCGGGCCGCGCGAGAAGCGGGACATTCAACTCCATGGCGCGCTGGACCACCTCTCCCTTACGCCAATCACCACTATGCGGGATCAGGCTGTAGGTGAAAGTGTGGTGCCCTTCATCGGCATGGTCATCCGGCATGGTTGGAGCACGGAGGAGCGAAAGCCGAAGGACATTGCCCTCCGTGTCGAAACCATACTTGCAGTCATTGGCCAATGCGACTCCATAGTTCCCCTCGGAAAGATCAGCCCACCGCAGGTGTGGTACCTCGAAACGGGCACGGTCAAAGGGGGTGTTGCGGTGAGTGGAACGTTCGATCGCACCGAACTGGATTTCATAGGTGGCATGGCTGGAACGGACATTAACCGGGAAAGCCACCTTGAGAAGCACCAGTTTCTCGAACCAATCCACCTCGGTCTCGAAGTCGATACGCGGAACATCCCGGTAGATGAGGATCTTCTGACAAAGGGCCGATTTCCCATTCTTGCGGACCAGCTTCAAGCCTGCCCGGATGGGACCCTCCTCGATCACCTCGATGGACTGGAGGTCATCCCATTCCCATCCATTCTCACTGAAGTTGAAATCCACATCCCAGGCATCCCAGCAATGGGGCTCATCATGGAACATCTGCAACACATTACCACGTGTGCCCTTGGCCAATACTTCACGTTCAGCACGCTTGTCGAAGATGCTGGTGAAAACCCCTTTGGGATCAAGATGCAGACGGAAGAAGTCATTTTCCAACAAGGTCCGTGTGGCCTTCAT
>CAZORO010000461.1:767-4754 GCA_964581845.1 uncultured bacterium | reverse complement strand
CGAGGAGAGGAACCACATTGGCGGTGGCGGCGGTTACTAAAACACACAGGACTCCAGTGATCAGCCCCTTACGGTAGAGCCGGAGATAAGGGAAAAGAGTCGGGATCTGTTTGCGCGCGGCTGCAAGCCCGGATAAACGGTTTGGAGGGACTGTTTTCTCTTCACTCATTTGACTGGATCAGACTCCAGGAGCCAATACCTTATGTTAGCGAGGGTAAGACAAAGCTCCAACCCGTTTGGAGTTCATGCTTTAGCATGCTTAGGCAACCTGTAGGTTGAACTCCGAACAAGAACCATTCACCCAATGTCCTGGATATGTTTAAGAAACTCCTCGGCGGTGACCACATCCGCGATCCGCTTATGGGAAAGAAGGTTGCCTTTGGAGTCATAGAACTCAATCACCGGAACCGCGAAGATGGCCTGACGGTTTTGGATATCGCGGATCTCTTTATTCTTTCCAGCCTCGGAAAGATTCACTTGGATGGTCACAAACCCGGCCAGCGCCTTCTTGACCTCGGGATGGGAAAAAACCTTGTGCTCGAGTTCATCGCACTTGGGACAGGCATTGGTCCGGTAATCGACAATGGCTGGCTTGCCCATTGACTGAGCTCGTGCAAGGTCTGTGAGTGGTGCCTCTTTGAGCCAGGCGACGGAGGTTGAGGCGGGGGCCACCCCACTATTCGCATTCATAAGGGCTCCTGGTGCGTTCGGAAGCCAACCATGGAGCAAAGCGAAACGTTGCAGAGGAAGGCTCCCAACCATCAGGGCTGCCAATGTCGCGAAGGAGAGGACCACCCTGGGCCACCCCTCAAAGCCATGGTTCTTGGTGTGGATGAAGGTGGCCACTCCCAGGAAGTACAGCGTTGCCAACCCCCACAACCAAGCCGGTGGGAGGACGAACTGGAGCCAGTACAGCGCGAGACCGAAAAGGAGTAGTCCGAAGAAGTCTTTGACCGCCACCATCCAGGCCCCAGCTTTGGGCAAGTACTGGATCGAACTCGAAAAGGTGGCGATGACGAAGAACAAGACTCCAATTCCCCAGGCATACACAAACAACAGCCAGAAGCCCAGGAAGAAACTCTGAGTCTTGGCCACCCATGCCAGGATTCCCAACAGGATCGGCTCTCCACAGGGGGCAAAGACAATGCTGCTGACCAACCCCATCAGGAATGCCCCGGTATAGCCTTTCCGGTTCACCCGCGAGGCTGTGCTGACCCAGGAGGAGGGGAGGTAGAAAACAAAGGCATCCAGCATGGAGAGAGCCAGAACCACATAGAAGGCCGAAACAATGCTGATCAGCCAGGGATTCTCCATCATGTTGCCAAACACAGTCCCCACCGCGGCAGCCAGAACACCCAATGAGGCATACGAGAGCGCGACTCCCATAATGTAGGTGGCCGCGAGCGAACAAGCAGCCAAGCGCGATTTGACTTCCTTGGCCCCGAAAATGGCCACCGTCGCGGGGATCATCGGATACACGCAAGGAGTGAAACTGGTCAGGATCCCGCCGATGAAGGCCAATATAAAGACCAAAAGTAGGCTTTTCCGGAAGGCGCGCTCGACAATGGTCGTGTCATGCAGACTTTCGGAGGTGAACAGACCGGAGACCGAGTCCTCACCGGTACCCGGCGATCCGGCTTGGGTACTGGTGGAACTGACCTCAACCCCCTCCTCCGGTAAGGGTTTGGGCTGCATCGGATCGAGCCAACGCGCCGCCAGACCCTTCACCTCCAAACCACCTGATCCGCTGGTCAGTGTCCCTGTGATAGCGAACGACTCCGGTGGATAACAGACTCCCTTGGGGCCATCTGTACAGCCTTGGTAGGTGAGGATTACCTCCACCGGGATTTCAAAGCCGATGGCATTGGCTTGAATGGAGATGGGCAGCAATACCGATCCGGGGGTTCTTAGCATCTCCTCGGTTTCATCACGGATCTCCATGTAGTAATACTCTTTCTTGGAGACATCCGCCTTGCCGATATGAATTCCTTTGCCACGGATCTTCTCAATCACCAGCGTGGATAGAATCAGGTGGGCATCCTGTTTGCACCCGAAGGGAACCACCCATTGCACTTCCGTGGCGCTTAACGGTTTCCATGAGGGAACCTCCACCCGGAAAGGTGTCCGTCCGCTCTGAACCGATCCCGCTGGTATTGAAGAGAGTAGTTCTTCACTTCCAACACCTTGTGTCAGTCCCAACATGGGGATATCGATCAATGACAAGGGATCCTCGGAGGGTGGTTCCCCATCGGGAGCTACCGGAGTGGCGGAGGAATCTGATTGAGAAGCCGCCGGATGGCCCCCTTGTTGTTCGACATAAGGAGACAGGAGCGCGAACCACTCCTCCTGAGTATGTGCCTCGGCGAATGTCTTTACCTTGGAGCCATCGGGCCCATACAACACCGCGAAAGGATTGGCTCCATACTCCGGATCAATGGCTTGGTGAAAGGGCACATCGGGACCCGGTAATTTGTAATAACGTTCAAAGGGAACCTGGAGACGTTCCAGAAACTTGACGGCCATTTCATGGAGAGAAGAGGGATCGGTATTGACCGCCCGGATGACCAAGCCTTTGGGCTTCAGTTGCCGGTAGACCTCGATCAGACCTGGCATCTCCTCCATGCAGGGTTCACAGGTGACCGCCCAAAAGGTGACCAGGGTATATTGGCCTTTGAGAGTGGTTTCGAACTCCGCCCAGGTTTCCGCAGAAACCCCCCTCCCAAGCGCGGCTGGTGTTTCGGCGGCGAAACATAAACTCCACAGACTCAATAACAACGCGGAGGTCACGAGGATGGTCACACCCTTTGTGAACAGGTCGCTTGGAGAATGGGAATGATTGATGAGATATTTCATCTTGTTCAAGATCATTATTCGTACCAACGGATCACATTCTCTTTCGTAATGGGAATGGGTCTACCGGCAACTACCGCGCGGGCGGCTTCTCTCCATTCAGTTAATGTCAAGGCATCCGCGATGGTGTAGATCTTCTTGCCTTGACGGTTATAGATCACAGTAAAGGGATCGGCTCCATATTCAGGATCTACCGCCGCCCGGAATTTGGTATCCGGTCCAGGGGCTTTCAGAACCACATTGAATGTAAAGCCTTTTTCATTGACAAAGCGTTCGACTTCGGGCCAACGCCGTTGGACATCAGTGTTGATGGCAAGAACTTTTAAGCCCTGGTCTTTGAACTCACGGGAGATCTGTTCGAGATAGGGTAGCTCTTCGATACAAGGACCGCAATCAATCCCCCAGCAATTGACCAGTAGCACCTTTCCCCGGTAAGCGCGCAACACCTCCGGCAGGCTATCCGGAGTGACCTTGTTGAGGGAAACTGTCAGGGAGGGTTGCACACCTACAGGTTCAGCCTCCTCTCCCCAGGGTATGACAGTGGTCTTAGGTTCACCGGGTTGCTCGATAAGCGTAGACATTCGAGGTGTTCCGCCAGAATCCATTGAATTGGCGGGAATTTCCACATCCAGGCTGGGAATTGCCTCGATCTCTGGAGTGTTTTCTTCGGTAGAAGAGAAAACTTTTGGGGCGGCGATGACGGAGGTAAGCGCCTCAAACACCTCTGGAACAGGCGCTGCTTTCTGCTTGACTGGAAGGGGGGGGAGAGGACGTTGACTGCGTTCCCATACCTCCTTGGCGGACTCCCGCCGCAGGAGAGGAAGGTCATCCGAGGGGGTCCCTTGAGAAACAGTAGCGGGCGCTCCTTCCAGGTCCTTTCCTTTTATCCCGGAGCACCCTATTAGTCCAAGTAGTAAGAGGAGACCCAATGGGTACAGCAATCTCATGGTTCAATTATGTCTGTCAGTCCTTGCCAAGACAATCGGACTTGTGTTCGGATAATTGGAGTGTGGGTGTGTGATTTCCCCGCCAATTCCATGACCCGTCCTCAAAGATTATCGAATATCGGTGAACGCGGCTGGCTCGATTTTTTGCGAGAAACCTTCGCAAGTGGAACAAAGACCTCCCTCTTGGTCC
>CAZORO010000461.1:0-757 GCA_964581845.1 uncultured bacterium | reverse complement strand
CCTGAGTGCACCACCGGACCAGGATCTCGTCATCACCAGCGATGCTATGGTCGAGGGAACCCACTTCCAGAAGTCCTGGCTGGGATGGGCGGGCCTGGCACGCCGTTCGGTGTTGGCTGCGGCCAGTGATGTTACCGCCATGGGAGGTATTCCCGCAGGCTTTCTCATCAGCCTGGGAGTTCCCGGAAGTACCCGGATAGAAGACCTCAAAACTTTCGCACTGGCATTAGCCGGACTAGCTCAAGACCTGCAACTACTGCCCCTGGGTGGAGACACGGTCCGTAGCCGCTCTATTGTTTTGGATGTCACCGTGTTGGGCCATGTCCCTAAAGCTCAAGGGATATGTCAGACGGGGGCATGGCAAGGTGATGCCTTGTGGGTCACTGGAGGCTTGGGCAAGAGCAGAGCCTTCCTTGAACAGGTCCTTGCGGGATGTGTCGAAGCCAGGAGATGTCTTGATGATCCATGTTTTCTTCCCCCTGTCCGCTGGACAATACTTGAGAGTCTGCGGAAAGCTCTTCCGATCCGTGCTCTCACGGACCTCTCTGATGGCCTGGTTCTGGATCTGGTGAAAGTCCTGCGTGGAGCCAACCTGGGCGCGGAAATCCACCTTGATCGCATTCCTGTGGACCCAACTCTCTTTCCCCCCTTGAGGGGGAGGGCTGGGGTAGGGGGTATGGGGAATCTTGCCTGTCATGAATGTGCTTTTCTTGGCGGGGAGGATTATGAACTCCTTGTTGTTGAAAATGGAGATAAT
>CAZORO010000460.1:0-4767 GCA_964581845.1 uncultured bacterium | reverse complement strand
CAGGAACTCCTCGGCGTAGTCCGTGAGAATGTCAGTGATGTATCCGCCTTCTTTCCTCTCTTGGACTCCATTCACATTCAATACCGGGTTGTTGTAGACACCCTGCCCTTTGAAGGAAATCCAATGATCAAATCCGGGACGTGGTGAGTCACTTTCACCGCCCATATGCCATTTTCCAATGAAGGCGGTGTTGTATCCATTCTGTTGCAATACCTCGGGAAATGTGACCACTCCCGGAGGAAAGGGTGTCACATTATCTAGGACTCCATGCTGGTGGGCATATTGTCCGGTCAGGATCGTCGCGCGGCTGGGAGAGCATAGGGATGTAGTCACAAAGGCATTCCGGAAAAGTGCTCCACCATGAGCAAGGGCATCCAGGTGAGGGGTTTTGAGGAAAGGATGACCGGCGCAGCTCATGGCGTCAAATCTCTGGTCATCCACCAGGATCAGGATGATGTTCCTCCGGGTGGTTCCCTTACTGTCTGATGCATTCGAAATTAACGATGCTCCGCTCGCGAGACCAGCGGTCACTCCTGCGCTGGCGGTGAGAAACTCTCTTCTGGACAGAGTATCCATGAATCTTCAACCCCTTTCCAAAGGTGACTCAAGAATAGATGTCTCATCCTCATACTCGATAAATGCGCCGGGGAATTCAACTCCATCCATGAGTGACCTCCTCCAAATACCCTGATAGTTGTTAGTGTGCATGGACCCCGCGGAACGAATCTTCAAGTCACATAGGGTATGGGCGATAATAGCTTTTAGGCATGATTCATAATGCAATCATCAAGAGATGGGTTGCGGGAGTAAGACAAAAGGCTTTATGAGTGGCCTATCATAGAGCCTCTCATGGATGGCAACTCTGGATTTTCACTATCAATGGCTCCTGGAGAAGGAGAAGCAAACTCAGGATGAAGGAACTCCCATTTTCTAAGGCCCTCTCACGATACGCATCTCATACTAACTGCCATAACCCGATATCGTCTGGCAACATCGACCTTCTTCGCAAGGTCAATCGGTCTGACCTTTCTGCACGTGAGCTTTCCCAACTGATCGCCAATGATCCCGCTATCACCGCCAAAGTGCTGAGGGTGGCGAACTCATCTTATTATGGACTCCCCAACCGGGTTACGACAGTTAACCACGCAACCTCATTACTGGGGGTGGATCAGGTCAGAACCCTTGTTCAGGCATTCTGTTTTTCCGATGTCAATGGTGGACCCAAATCCAAGGAGCGGGTCTTCGAGCCACGCCGTTTCGCGGCGCACTCGCTGACGGTTTCACTCCTGTCAGGGAAACTTGCTCGGTTTTTTGGTTTTCAGATGCTTGGCACGGGCGAAGCGGAAATCGGCGGATTGCTGCATGACATAGGCAAATGTGTTCTGGTGGTTGATGAGCAGAGCCCTTCCAAGGAGATTCGCAGGGAGTACCGGCGTTACGCGGTCTCTGCAACCGGTGGTGCTCCTCCCTTTGGTTCATTGCTTCAACTGGAGAAATCCATTCTGGGATTCACACATGCCGAACTGGGGGCTTGGCTGGCGGCAACCTGGAGCCTTCCGGGAGGAGTTCAAGAAGCCATCTTCTTTTCCCATGACTCCATCGATGACTGCATCCAAAAGGAGTGGGCATCTGTCATCAATCTGGCGGATCACCTTGCCAATACCTTCGATATGGCATGTCTTCCCACTACAAGCAAGGAACCTGTCCATGAATCCGTGATGGGATTTCTACAAAGGCAAGGAAAACTCGGCCTCCTGGAAGCTCTTCCAGATTCACTTTCAAAAGAGATCGAGTCCCTTAAGGAGCTTTATCACATGGTTTCGGATGGTGTCTCCCCGGCGAAAGAAACCACCCGCGAGGTCTCACAACCGGATGCTACCATTGTTCCTTCCCGAACCACTCCCTCAAAGATTGAGACACCCGAATGGGTCAGGTTTATACCAGGGTTATTCCAATTCACTCATGGTGAACCATTATTTGGAGGAACATGGTTTGCGGTGTTCTGTACCGTTCTGTTAGCCACGATTGTTTTTGGGTTTTCGGGGATGTGGAAGTTGGCCATTCTCTCGGGCTTGGCGGCTATTCTCTTATGGTGCGTCTCAATGCTTGTGATATGACACTCTCCCGCTGGCATACACTCGGTGGATTTATATTGGCCCTGTGTCTCGCGGTGGAGCAAGGACACACTGCATCCGTAGTTGATCAGGGGAGTAGTGGAATGAAAGCACGTGAACTCGCCTCAAGTCTCTACCTCCTGGAGGGTGGGGTGAATACCGGTGTTTTGGTATCAGGTTCCCAAGCTGTTCTGATCGATTGCTGCGGCTCAGTAACGCCGGAACGGCTGGCGGTCCTGGGAGTGAGAAGGGTGGAAAAGATCCTCTGTACTCAACACCGTCGCAGCCATGTGGCGGGTGTCTACCAGTTCCCCGGCCAGGATGTACAAGTGGTTGTGCCTGAAGCGGAACGAGCGCTGTTTGAGGATGTGGAAGCTTATTGGGCTGATCCCAAAAACCGTTGGCACCTTTATCACTTTCAACCTGGTCCTGAGGTTCTGGCCATCCCCATCAAGGTAGCGGAGGCTGTTGGAGAGGGCGATACAATCGAGTGGAAAGGTCACTCAATTCATGTCCTGGACACCCCCGGGGCCACCGATGGCAGCGTCTCCTATGTCCTTGATGTGGAAGGAAAACGTTTTGTTTTCAGTGGAGATGTCATCGCCGGTCCGGGACAGATCTGGGAGATTGATGCCCTGCAAAAGGGTGTCGGTGGGATCATGGATTATCACGGCTTCATGGGGAACCGTGTAAAGCTTCTGGAGAGTCTCGCCAAGCTCAAAAGCAGTGGCGCTCAGGTGCTGATTCCTTCACGTGGAGAGGTCATGGATGCCCCAGTACCGGCCATCGATCTCCTTGTCAAACATTTGGAAGTGTTGTGGGGAAACTACACCTCCATCTCCGCTATCAACCATTATTTTCCCTCTTTGTTCAAGGACCAGGGCAATGACGATCAACGCATGAAACCCGCTGAGACAAAAGTACTTCCTCGTTGGGTAAAACGGGTGGCCTACACCAGCTTCGCCATTATCTCGGAGTCCTCGGCAGTCCTGCTGATCGATTGTGGACATGACTCGGTGTTACAAAAACTCGATGAATGGAAACGGGATGGTAAGATTCATTCGATCGATGCCTGTTGGGTGACTCACTATCACGATGACCATGCCGACTCGCTTCACCGTTTGAGCAATGCCTACAGCTGCCCCATTTGGTGCGATGAGAGTATGAAGGATATTCTCGAAAACCCCGGACGTTATTTCCTCCCCTGTATCTCCCCATGCCAGGCCCCCGTGACTCGGGCAACCAAGGATGGTGAGAAATGGAACTGGCAGGAATTTAAGATCACGGCATATCATTTCCCTGGGCAGACGCTCCACCATGGAGGTTTATTGGTTGAAGGACATGGCAAGAGGGTGTTCTTTGCTGGAGATTCCGGAGCGCCAACCGGGATTGATGATTATACAGCGGGGAACCGGAACTTCCTGGGAGCCGGACGGGGATTCAGGCGGTGTGTTCAGATCTGGCGGGAATGCCGTCCGGACTACATTGTGAACCAGCACCAGGAACGTGCCTTTGTGTTCAAGGACTACGAACTCGATACGATTGACCACCAGCTCGCTGAAAGGGAACGCCTCCTGGCTGAGATGGTCCCATGGCCGGATCCCAACTTCGCGTTGGATACCTGGTGGGTGCGCACCTATCCATATGAACAACAGGCGGCCCGGGGGGCCACTATCGCACTCGATATCATGTTTACCAACCACGGATTGTTGCCATCAAAGGGAAACGTTGAACCAGTTTTACCTGATGGATGGACTTGGGACCAGGACAGAAATCAGGTGGCCATCGAAATCCCGCCGCGGACTTGTGGTCTTGTGGCGCCTGGGCGTCCTGATTCCGATGCCTTTGCCCGGGTCTGGCTGATAGTTCCGGAGAGTGCCTCACCTGGCCGTTATATAATCCCGGTACAGATCACATGGAACGGACGGTACCGGGGGCAGATCCGGCATGGGGTGGTGGAGGTGTACTGAATCAACCCTGTCTTTTTTCTCTCTCGTAGGTCCCACTTTCCCAAGCTCACTCTGGGACTAGGAAATGAATGGACGCAAGTCATTCAATGGCCTGTAAATCTGTTTCCGTCTGTACTTGATGACGTTTCCCTCCGAAAATACGGGTGATAATCACAAAGAAAAGCGGGATGAAAATGAGGTCGATAAAGGTTGCCGACATCATTCCACCCGTGACCGCGGTTCCAATCGCATTCATCGCTCCCGCCCCCGCACCGGTGGCGATGGCCAGCGGCAGTGTACCGAAGAAAAATGCCAGTGAGGTCATAATAACAGGCCGGAAACGGATCCTAACCGCTGCAAGGGTGGCCTCGATCAGTCCCAAACCCTGTTCCAGCTGATCCTTGATGAACTGAATGATCAGAATGGCGTTTTTGGTTGAAAGTCCCATTGTAGTAAGGAAACCGATCTGGAAATAAACATCATTGGACAGCCCGCGCCATGAAGTCGCCGCGAGAGCGCCGAAGACACCCAGCGGTAACATAAAAAGGTTCACAAAGGGGATTGTCCAGCTTTCATACAGGGCCGCGACACACGGGAAGATGACCAGGACCGAGAAGGTATAAAGAATGGGACCCTGGGCGGTCGCCAGGCGTTCCTGATAAGAAAGCCCAGTCCAGTCATAGCCAATCCCCTCGGGTAGTTTC
>CAZORO010000459.1:0-4783 GCA_964581845.1 uncultured bacterium | reverse complement strand
CTCCGGTCGCAGCGCAGACAGCGCATGGCTTCAGCGATGGCATTCAATTTGTGGAAGCCCACAACGACTTCATCAAAGTTCTTCTTCCGCGCCTCGGGATCCAGAAAACGCATCTGGAAGCGTTCATGCTCGGCGACTTCCTTGTCTTCCGAGGGTTTGGGGATTTCAATTGGCTCGCCAGTATTCAGCTCCCCCGTCCCACCCAGATAGCGATCAATCGAACGGGCCGCTTTCTTCCCATCCGCGATGGCCTGAATAACCACATCCGGGCCTCGAACCACATCGCCACCAGCAAACACACCCGGCATCGATGTCATTAAAGTCTCCGGGTGGGTTTTAATAGTCCCCCAACGTGTCACGATGGCCTCGCTCTTTTCAATGAAGGGAAGATCCGAGTGCTGGCTGACCGCCGGGATGACCATGTCGGCTTCCTCAGTCCATTCCGATCCCTTGGCGGGCCTGGGTTTGGGCCGTCCAGAATCATCAAAGCCGTCCAGTACCATACGGATGCAACGGACCCCCTCGACTTGCCCATTGCTTCCGGTGAAGGCGATTGGCGCCGAGAGGCATTCAATCCGGATGCCCTCCGCGAGAGCATCACGGATTTCCTCGGCATCCGCCGGCATCTCCTCGATAGTCCGCCGATAGAGGATGGTCACATTCCCCGAGCCAAGGCGTAACGCGGTACGTGCAGCATCAAAGGCGGTACTGCCACCCCCAATCACAACCACCTTCTTGCCAACCTCCACATTCCTTCCCAGATTCACATCCCGCAGGAAATCCAGGCCGTGATAGACACCTTTGCGTTCCTCACCCTCCACCCCGATCTTATTGGGGAATTGGGTTCCTGTGGCGACATAGATGGCGTCATGACGTGAACGAAGTTCCTCGAAGCCCACTCCCTTGCCAATCTCAATGTCGGTGAAGATCCGGACACCCACCTGCTCGATCATCCGGATTTCATGGGCCAGAATCTCATTGGGAAGCCGGTATTCAGGAATCCCGAAAGCCAACATGCCACCCGCCACCGGTTGCGCCTCGTAGACCACTACGTCATAACCAAGGCGCGCCAGGTAGTAGCCACAGGTCAAGCCCGAGGGACCGGCCCCAACGATCCCCACCGACTTGGACTTCTTGGGGAAGACCAAGTCCTTGTAAGGTTCCTCGTTGTTAAAGACATAATCCGCCGCGTAACGCTTGAGATCACGAATCGCCAAGGGTTCATCAAGCTGCGCACGGCGGCATTTCGACTCACAGGGATGGGTACAGACTCGTCCGCAGATAGCCGGGAAAGGATTGTCCTTGCGGATCAGGTTATAGGCCTCGCGCGGACGTCCCGCAGCGATCAGGGCGATATACCCAGGAACATTGACTCCCGCCGGACATGCATTCTCGCAAGGAGACAGAAACAGCTCGGAGCAAACGCTCGCGCTGCAGTATTTCTGCTTGATGTGCTCCTCGTATTCATTCCGGAAATAGCGGATGGTGCTGAGCACCGGATTGCCAGCGGTTTGGCCTAAACCACAGGTAGCGGTTTCACGGCAGGCGATTGCCAGTTCCTCCAGGAGTTCGATGTCACCCTTTTCCCCCCTTCCCTGGGTAATGCGGGTAAGGATCTCAAGCATGCGCTTGGTTCCAATCCGGCAGGGCACACATTTTCCACAGGACTCATCCTGGCAGAAGTCCATGAAGAACCGGGCCACATCCACCATACAGGTATCCTCGTTCATCACGATCAATCCGCCGGAGCCCATGATGGTTCCCAAAGTACGGAGCGAGTCGAAATCGACCGGCACATTCAGGTGTTCTTTAGTGAGGCATCCTCCCGAGGGCCCTCCGGTCTGGGCGGCCTTGAAGTTTTTCCCACCTTTGATGCCGCCAGCGATATTGAAAATGATGTCGCCGAGTTTGGTCCCCATCGGAATCTCGATGATCCCGGTGTTCTCAACATTTCCCGCCAATGCGAAAACCTTGGTTCCCGGACTTCCCTTGGTACCATAACTGGTGAACCATTCGGCGGAGTTCGAGATGATGAGCGGGATGTTGGCGAAGGTTTCCACATTGTTAATGACAGTAGGTTTCCCAAATACTCCTGACTCAGTGGGGAATGGTGGTTTCTGACGTGGCTCTCCGCGTCTGCCCTCGATCGAGGCAATCAGCGCGGTCTCCTCACCACAAACAAATGCTCCCGCACCAATCCGGATTTCGATATCGAATGAAAATCCCGATCCGAAGATGTTATTTCCCAACAGGCCATTTTCACGGGCTTGATCGAGTGCATTCTTAAGTCTCTCAACCGCCAAGGGATATTCCGCACGCACATACACAAATCCCTTGTCCGCGCCAATGGCATAGCCACCGATCGCCATTCCCTCGATGATGCAATGGGGATCGCCCTCAAGCAGGGAACGGTCCATGAAGGCCCCGGGATCCCCCTCATCGGCGTTGCACACAATGTATTTCTGATCCGACTTGGAACGGCGCCCGGCCTCCCACTTCATGCCAGTGGGGAATCCTCCACCACCTCGCCCTCGCAATCCCGATTTCTTGATCTCCTCGATGACTCCCTCTGGAGTCATCTGGCAAAGCGCCTTCTCCAATCCAAAATAGCCATCCGAGCCAACATACGCCTCAAAAGAGCTAAAGGGGATGGTGCCACAACGGCCAGTCACCAGCTTCACCTGGTTCTTGAAGTAGCTGATATCGGCCATGTGGGTGATATGTTGCTTCAGTTCCTTGTCGTAGAAGCAGTGGGACTCGAGGATGTGACCCCGCACCAGGTGTGAGTAAACGATATTTTTGACATCTAGCGGGGTCAGGTTGTTGTAAAAAACCCCATCGGGCTGAACCACCATGATGGGCCCCAGATGACAGGAACCTATACATCCGGTTTCATGGACCGCCACTTGGTTTTTGAGTCCAGCTTCCTGGATGGTGGCCAAGAGGGTATCACGAACAGCCAGACAGCCGGAGGAGATACACCCCGCGCCTCCACATACCAGGACATGATACTTGAAGCGTTTGTATTCCGCCTTGTACCTCTTGCGTATATCCTCAAGGTCTTGCTTGCAGGTCACAATGGGTTTGGCTACATCGATCATTGCTCTTTCTCGCTACGTCCAAAATCATCCCCGGAGCAGTCCGGGTCTTTGAATGACGGAATGGAATTGGCCGCCACCGCTGGCAAAGCGCCAGGGATCAGTCACACATCCCCAGGACTTTATGCAGCCGGTCAGGGTTGACCTGGCGGAGGACGGTGTCGTTGATCATGACCGCTGGGGCCAGACCGCACGCGCCCATGCAGCGCATCACCTCCAGGGTGAACTTCTGGTCATGGGTGGTTTCGCCGACACCAATCCCGAGAATCTCGGAGAACCTTTTGAGGATCTTGCTCCCTCCACGGACATAACAGGCCGTTCCCATACAAACCCGGATCGAGTACTCGCCTCGGGGTTTGTCTGAGAAGAAGGAGTAGAAGGTGGTAACTCCATTGACTTCGGAAAGGGGAATATCCATCCGCTCGGCGATGAGCTTTTGGATATGTAAGGGAAGGTAGCCGTAAACACCTTGCACCAGATGGAGAATCTGGATCAAACTGCCCGACTGTTCTTTGAAATCATCAATAATTTCAACGATACGTGCTAATTTTCCCTGCTCAGACTCTTGACCACATTGACACTGATGAAACGGAGCTTGCATAATACGTTACCTTTGCAGCATAATAAATAATCTGCGTGCCATCCGCGCGCGGGATATGAAAGATAACTTGTACTGCCATACTCGTATAAAGTCATAGTAGAAGGCCACTTCCCTGTCAAGGTGTATCGAGAAAAAAAGCGCTAATGGTCACCAAGCTCAATGCCTAAAGGTGGTTGGAAAGGTGAAATCCTTCGGAGTAAACATGTTAATCACCTTTTAGATGACAATAGAATGCGTAAATTAAAGTATTCTGGGGAATTAATAACAAGAATTACCCGGAATGAGGAGAGAATTCCTGATTCGGGATCTTTTAGCGATCCAATCCAGCGCACTGAAAAAAAATCGCTCTCGCAACATGAGAGCAGAGAGAAGCCCTTTCATCCATCTTCGCTGGGGCCCTAAACCAAAATGGGCTCATTCTTTCGGGAACGGACACCGGCCCCCCCGCCTGAAGGCCGGTGTCCGTGAAACTCATTTGTACCGGTTCAGTTTTACTTCTTCCCCATCAGATGGTCGAGGATGAGACGGTCGAGGGTCTCGTAATCCCTCGAGGCCCGGAGAGATTCCACCTGCTTGACATCCAGGCTCCGCACCAGATCGAGCAGAAGTAGAAAGATCTCGCGGCTATTTTTAAGGTGCTCGATGGACCTTTCCTTCTTCTGGGTGCGCATCACCTTCACATCCATCCCGACAAACTCGCCCTTCTTTCCAAACCCGGCCCGGTCAAGGACCCAGACCTGGTTGAAGGCCCGGCGCAGGTTCGCCGATCCGAAGGATTTGTCCTGGTCATATTTGAGGCCATTCTGGTCGTTGAGATGTACGCTCCAGAGCTTCTTGTGGGAGATTGCATAGGCCATTTCATCGGCGGGATCGAGGTTAGCCAGGATGGCATGAGCGGACTCCACTAGCGCGCCGACCCGCTTGGGATCATTGCAACGGTAGGCAATACCAATGGCATGACCGATGGTGGGGCAGAAAGCCATGTCCATCGGTTCGTTGGGTTTGGGTTCGATCATCAGACGCAGCTTCTTGTCGTGATCGAGCATCTTGTTGATACCATCCACCATCCGGTCGACCGCCAGAG
>CAZORO010000458.1:0-4794 GCA_964581845.1 uncultured bacterium | reverse complement strand
TGGATGGACAAGGTCCAGCCGACCTGAGCCTGCTCAAGCAGTCGCTCGAGCAGGAGAACATTCAAGCCAATCCCCTGCGTCTACCCGCCTCGGGTGAGATTCCCAAGGAGGCCAACATTGTGGCGTTAATTGGGCCGGAGGAGGATCTGACCGAGACCGAGCTGGCCGCATTGAAACGTTTTGTCTTGAGCGGCGGTTCGCTACTGGTGGCGATTGATCCAGAAACCTGTCCCGCCACCGCGGCCGCTTTGAAAGAGATCGGGGTCCTGGTAGGTGAGAATGAAGTCATCGAGATGGAGGTCGGCGCTGATTCCATCGAGGCCTTTTTGACTGGGAAGATGACCGCCCGTCCGAGCACCACTGTGAATGCCGAGAAGTTCGATGAGTATCACGAGATCACCAAGGATCTTGGGAATTCGACGGTTTCTTTCCGGGGTGTACGCTCAGTGGATAGCGCTGCGGGAACCCTTACGGGCATCACGGTCACAAAACTGGCCGAATCCGCTTCGGGTAAACTGGAGAGGACCAACCTTCCGAATTCTTGGGCGGAGGCGGATCCGAAGTCACTGCGTGAGGGAACCGCGACCGCGGACAACATTTTTGATCCTCAGCGCGATAAGGAAGGTCCCATCTCCCTAGCGGTGGCGGCTGAGCTTGATCTGGACAAGGTCCCCAATGGGAAACCGGATCCCGCCAACCCTGCCCGCAAGGGTAAGGTCATCGTGGCTGGAGACTCCGACTTCCTCACTAATAACGGTTTAAGTGGCCGCCGTGGGCGTGGACAACTGGACTTCGCCCTGAACATGTTCAACTGGCTGACTGGCCAGGTGGATCTGATCACAATCCGTCAAAAAGAGGCTGACAACACCAGCGTGGTTCTCTCCGCGGAAGATAAGGATCTGATTCGCAACCTGCTGGTGGTCGTCATTCCTTTGTTCCTGATCCCCTTAGCCGGGATCGGTGTTGCACTCTTCAGGAGGGCCCGTTACGTATGAACCCCAAGAAGACAATTGCTCTCGCCCTTGTGGCAGTCTTAGTCATCGCCTTCTATATCTGGGACAAACAGAAGGTGGCCCAGGAAAAGAAGCTGGAGGAAGAGTCCAAGGATTTCCTGGTGGCCGAATCCAAGGACATCATGAAGCTCTCCATCGACCGGAATGGTAAGAAGATCAAGGCCGAGCGGGATGGCGAAAGTTGGAAGATCACCGAGCCAGTGAACTGGCCCGGTGACAAGTACGCCTGGAACTCAATCGCCGACAACCTGACCAGCGCCAAGATCGACCGGACACTTCCCGATGAAGGTGAGACCCTTGCCGATCAAGACCTGGAAAAGTGGGGACTCAAACCCCCTAAACTGAGCGTGGCGGCCACCATCCGTGCCGATTCCAAGGAAATCACCTTCGGACTCGGTAACAATCCACCCGGTGGAAGGAACTCGGTTTTCGCCACATCTACGGAGAAGACAGGCAAGGCCTTTATTATCCCACAGGCCATCGTCACCAGCGCCTCTAAGGAGCTCCGTGATTTACGTAACCGTAAGATCATGGATATCCGTTTCGATGATAAGAAGATCACCCGGCTAGAGGTGAACAACAAGGATCTCGCCATCGCCGCGGTGAAAGGAAATGGCGAATCCTGGCAGCTTGAGAAACCTTTCGTGTCACGGATCGATACCGCGCAACTGCGGAAGTTGGTGGACAAGTTGGGTAATGATGCCTCTAACATCATCGATGACGCCACCGAGGGGCAGGTCCAAGATCTGGGATTGGCCTCGGACCAGCTGGCTTCAGCCACACGTTACAAGGTCTTCACTGGCGATTCGAGCCAGACCTTCTATGTGGGCAAATTCAGCCTGAAAGAGAAGGCTTATGTTGGCAAGCGGGAGGGAACCGACAGCCTTTTCGTATTGGCCAAGGAATTCTTCAACGATCAGCCGAAGCATGCCGATGAACTGCGTCCTAAGAAGGCTCTCTCACTGGAGACCTGGAACACGGAAACCCTTTCGGCGACCGCCGAAACGCAGCTGCTCTATTCGGCGGCCAAGAAGGATGGCAAGTGGCGGTTGGTTTCACCTGAGTCCGCCACTGGCGAACGTGATGCCATCGAGGCGGTTATCCGCGCTTTCAATGACAACAAGATCATTGGTTTCGCCGAGGGATTGGGAAGCGATGCCGATCTAGGTCTCGACAAACCGCGTCTGATTCTTAAAGCCACTGGGAAGGATCAATCCGAAACGATCTTGTTCGGCAAGGAAGCAGATGGAAAGATCTATGCCGCTTGGGCTGGATCTCCTGACCGGTTCATTGTCGACAAGAAGCTTTTCGAGGCGGTTAAGAAGGACTACCTGATGCTGGTAACCCCTGCGGAACGCGACCGGATCAATGCAGCTCACAAGGCAGCTGAACCGGCTCCCGCACCACCCGCACCTGAGGGAGCCTCTCAACCCGCGCCTGCCACTCCGGAAGCTGTGGCTCCACCCGTGCCAGCCACTCCAGAGGTTGCCGCCCCACCGGTGCCACCTCCAGCCCCGGCGTCACCGGAGCCTGCCGCCCCAGAACCACCGGCTCCGGCACCTCCCGCGCCTGAAGGCGAGCCAGCGCCGCCGGTTGTACCTCCCGCATCTGGTTCAGCGCCTGGACAACCCTAAATCACAGAGGGCTGGTCTACTGAGTTCGCTGAAGGGCGGCCATCTTGGCCGCCCTTTTTTGTTTATTGCATCAGTTCCGGAATGCAGAGGATGCTGCTGGCCTCCACTTCACTCGGTGTTCCCGGCTCAAAGAGGAAACAACCACAACCTGAAGGTTGAGGTTCCAAACCCGCCTCGGAGTGGCGTTTTCTTCGCCGGGTATACCAGGCGAATGAATTCGCTACTCCATTGGGTATAAGATATCACAAATATCTGATATTTTATGATTTAAATAAGATTACTTGACATAATATATGAAGACTTCTATGGTGTTGTACACGCTGAGGGAGTTTCCGGTGCAGGGTTTTCTTGCGCCGGGATAAGGCGGAGCGGCAAACACAATCATCGGATGGAAAAGGAGTCTTCGGCTCGATAGGTCCAGATGGACCTTGATTGCGAGCCGGTTTCTCCTCTCAGTGGGGCCTAGTTCTCCCCCCTCGAGAACCGGGCCCCTTTCCTTTGATGAATATCCAGTCTTTCCTCCCACCTCCACATGGACTTGGGGATTTCAGAAGATAGGCTCAAGAGAAGAAAACTGGTTTGCACCATCCAGAAAGACCTTTCAAATTGTGAGCTTATGGATTGAGAGGAAATGGGGAGGTTGAGATGTGTGGAATTGTTGCCTACACCGGACGTAGGATTGCACAACCATTGTTGATCGAGGGACTTAAGCGGTTGGAATACCGTGGGTATGACTCAGCCGGAATCGCTTTGATAGATTCAGTGGGTGAGTTACACATACGCCGGTCAGTGGGGCGGATTAGCGCATTGGAGGAATCACTCCAGACGAGCGGTGGATTTCCAGAAGCCCGCATGGGTATCGCCCATACCCGCTGGGCCACCCATGGCGCACCTACCGAGACAAACGCCCACCCCCATGTTGATGACAATGGGCGTATTGCCTTGGTCCACAATGGAATCATTGAAAACTACCAATCCCTCAAGGGTCTCCTGATCCAACAGGGACACACCTTTAACAGTCAGACAGATACCGAGGTGCTGGCGGTTCTGATCGGTCACCTCTACCACCAGCTCAAGGAGGGTGGTCCAGCCAGCTCGAGTGGATCCTCTCTTCAGCAGGCTGTCCGTGCCGCTCTTCACGAGGTTGAAGGAACATATGGGATCGCGGTGATGTGCCGCGATGAACCTGAAACCTTGGTGGTGGCACGCAAGGGGAGTCCCCTCATCATTGGGGTGGGCAACAAGGAGTATGTGGTGGCCTCCGATGCCGGGGCGATCGTGGAACATACCTCGCGGGTCATCTATCTCAATGACAACGAAATGGCGGTGCTTTGCCCGGACTCCTTCCGGACCACCACGATCGATGACACCGCGATTGATCCGGTAATTTCGCAGTTGGAAAACCAGCTCGAAGAATATGAGCTCGGTGGATATCCCCATTTCATGCTCAAAGAGATCTTCGAGCAGCCACGTGCCATCGAAAACTGCATGAGGGGACGCGCGCGGCGGCGGGAGGGTCAGGTAGTATTAGGCGGGATTGTACAACATGCACGTGACTTGGCACGAGCGAAGCGCTTCATCTTTACCGGCCAAGGGACCGCTTGGCACGCTGGCCTGGTGGGGGATTACCTGTTTGAGGACTTAGCCAAGGTTCCAGCGGAGTGCGCCTATGCCTCGGAGTTCCGTTACCGGAACCCACTGGTCGAGGAAGGCTCGGTCATCATCGCCATCAGTCAATCAGGTGAAACGGCGGACACACTCGCGGCATTGCGCGAAGCCCGTGAAAAGGGAGCCCTAGCGTTGGGAGTGGTGAATGTGGTGGGGAGCACCATCGCACGGGAGACCGATGCGGGAATTTACCTTCATGCCGGTCCGGAAATCGGCGTCGCGAGCACCAAGGCCTTCACCTGCCAGATCACGGTGCTGATGATGCTGGCCATCTTCCTGGGAAGACGGAAATTCATGAGTCAGGCACAATGCGAGGAACTGATCGAGGGTTTATGCAATATCCCCGAGCAGATGCGCCGGGTCCTCGGCCAACCTGGACAGATCGAGGAGATTGCACGGAGGTTCTGTGAGCGGGAGAACCGGCTTTTTCTGGGACGGGGTTATCATTATCCAGTGGCGCTCGAGGGGGCGCTCAAGCT
>CAZORO010000457.1:0-4796 GCA_964581845.1 uncultured bacterium | reverse complement strand
GATCCCTGGAAAGCGGATCCCCCATTCAAGTCTCTTCAATTGTATGAACATTGCAGAGGATGGAATCTTTCATTCAAACCGGTATTCTTGTGCAATACGAAGTTCTGATGGGAATCACCCGCGAGCCATTCGGCGATACAATGGATGGCGTATCCATCTCGTGAAGTACATCTCTCGCGCCCCGCGGTCTGTGAGAAAGTCTTTATCAAGGAGACAATCTGCTGGTTGGGACTTCATCGCGAGAGTTTCGATTGAGGAAACACTGACATACCAGATATTATCACGGCCGCTCTTGACGAGCGGTGGGCGCAACGGGAAACAAGGCGCGGATGCGGCGTAGATTGGTCTTAATTCCTGGACGGTTCGAGTAAAAAGAACATGACCTACTCCGGTTCACGGAATGAACAGATTAACCACCGCGAGGATCTTCTCAAAGTCCTTACCGGCGAGACACCAGTCCATCCTGTCTTCCAACCCAGGCTTGAGCATTGGTACCGTGTCCGCCAATCGGAGGGCTGCCTACCCCGGCCCTTCAGAGGTTTGAGTCTGATCGAGGTCCACCAGACGCTGGGCTGCGCATTCCGGCCTTACCATCTCTTCAACCGGTGCCTCCAGTTTGAATACGAACACCCTATCCATGTCCATACTCATCTGGAGGGCAGTCTTGCGGCGGAGTGGCGTCCGGCCCTCGGGGAAACGGAAGATCTTCTCGCCACAATGATTGGTTCGGAGGGTGTCCGTGTCAGCATCCGATGGTCGACTCCTCTCGGCGAAGCGATCAGTGTTGAAATGCGCAAAGGGCATTCCCGCAAAACCGTTAAATACCCTGTGACTTCGTCTGAGGAGGCGCGTATCTTCAGATATGTCCTGGATGCCCAAAGACCGGTGTGGAAACAGGAGTCCTATGATGAGGGGGTCCAGGATCTTGGTTCCATGGGCCTCCCCGTATTGACCATTCCCCGCGTCAACATCCAGCGGTTGTCGGTTAACCTGATGGGTTTCGAGAACGTTGTCTATGCTATAGCAGAGCGGGATAAGGAAGTCGTAGACCTGATCAAAGCTTGTGATGACGCCGACAACCGTATCTGCAATCTCCTTGCGGCCACACCCATTCCGATGATTAGCTATGGCGACAACATTGACGCCAACCTGGTCTCGCCCCAGTTATATTCCGAGTTCATCTTGCCCGCCTATGAACAACGTGCTGCCATCCTGAAACCTGCAGGCAAGTTCGTTTTCTCCCACTGGGATGGAGCCGTCAAAACGCTCCTCAGGTTTGCTGGCACCTCCTTTCTCGATGGCATCGAGGCGCTGACTCCAAAGCCTCAAGGTGATATCACTCACGAGGAGATGAGGGCCGCCCTACCCGAATCAATGGTGCTCCTGGATGGACTGCAGATGCTCTCCTTCATGCCGGATTACCCAATCGAAATGCTCGAATCTGAAACGCTCCGCCTCGTGTCCCTCTTCGGTGGAAAAGCAATTTTAGGGATCTCTGACCAGCTCTCACCTGCATGCGACATTGAACGGGTGAGACGGACTGCGGAGGTGTTACGGCAGATCGATCTGGGACTAGGATTGAAACAAGGTTGACGAAGAAATTTTCCTTGAGCAGACCACACAGATCCGTAAGTGGAGAATTTTCGCATATTTTATAGCCTACAACATAATGTAACGCATACATCCCTTATGTTGACTGTTTGATGAAGAAGCGGACATTGGGGTTAGGGACAGAATCCTGGGTTATGGAATCCAGAGATTCACGAGTGGTTGGAAGCATTACCAGTTCAGCCGTGTGGCTTGGCCGCAACACCGACGACCGCAAAACCTTGTTCGGTTGATTTGGATACTGAAGACTTCCAGACTGGCTCAATTACTTGAGTTGGCGTGGTAGTTGAAGCTACCTTGAACAGTATGTCGTCAGGAGAAGTGATAATAAGGGCCGACACAGTTTATCTCAGCAGCACATCTTTGTATGATATGCATATGAAAAAAGAAATATATTCTTAGCGCCAAGTTCGATGAGGGTTGATCCGGGAACTGTGTTGGAGGAAGGATGGATATTTCCACTGTTTTTGGTAGGTCATGAAGTTGTACAGAGACTAGTCACTAGTTTCCAGTCGGCCCTAAAGGATGGGGCTGGATCATGAAAGTGGGTGAAAGTCAGGTGATTTGGTCCGGCGAAAGGGTAGATCGGGGTGGATTTCCACACAGAAAGCCGTGTTGAGTCCGATCAATCGCTAAAGAAGCCGATTCTTGAGGGTCATCGGTTTGCTCTGATGGATTGGTTCAAGAGGGGAAGAAGCCGTATTGTGTTCCAAGCTACACAAAGATCTACTAAAATGAGTGAGAATGAGACAAACCCATTTCTGTGACATAGGCTCCTGATGAATCAAAAGATCTTCCAATTGACAACTTAGAACAGCCAGATGTACTATCACCAATGATGAACCGTACGCTATAATGTGATGCGGGGGGCCATAGGCCAAGACTTTCTGAAGCCCCTCAATTGAGTTCATCAGGCATTAGGAGTTTTGCATATGTCACGCATGATCAAGGCCTACAGAGCTGTGCACCAACAGGCATTCATTCCAATTTTTACTGAAAATGGTTTCGATTCACACATGCTGGTGGAGGCATGCCTCGATGCCGGCTGCAGAGCGATTGAGTACACGTTACGCAGCCGGGACGTGGGAAACATGATACCATGGATTAGGAGGAATTATCCTGACCTGATTCTGCTTGTTGGCAGCACCCTCGGTTCCGATCGGGTTGTCCGCCAGACTTTGAGGCGCCACCCTCAGCTGATGACATTGGATGAGCTCGCCGCCCTGGGAGTAGATGGTTTCGTCAGTATGGTCGGCTTCCACGAGGATACGATTCAAAGGTATGCACCATCCCATCTGATGATTCCAACCGTGATGACTCTCCCGGAGGCCTTTCAGGCGGTTGCCGCGGGAGCACACTTCTGCAAAATGATCGGACCTGGTCTCGACCTTGTGCGTTTATCTCAAGGAGATGGCGGATTCGGTTTCTGCGCGCCCATGGTAACCGGCGGTATGTCTCTAAGCCGTATCCCCGAGACCATCAGTGCAGGAGCGGTATTCGTAGGTGCGGGCTTTGAGCTTATCCTCAAGGATCACCCTCAGCCACTTACAAAGAAACATGTCACTGAAGTCCTGCGCGAGTACCTGGACACCGCGCAAAATGCTCAGAGGACTTCCAGGCCCGTATTGGCCCAAAATTGGGACTCCGACATGAGAACATGGCTGAATGCTCTCCCTCATCACCACCCGTTCGAAGCCGATTTGATGGGGGTGGAGGTCTCCGAAGAAGACCTCGGAAATGCCATGGCTCACCGAATCTAAGGCCGCATCCGGTGGAATCTGGAAGGACTGTAGGTTCCGATCCATGATGTTAAAAGGAAGACCCATCGACACTTTTCGCTATTCGTTGATCGCATGGCTTCATCATCGTCTCGATACTGCTACAGAAATATCTGAAGAAAGGCCTCACAATTTCGATGAGCCAAAAAATATTTGTTCACAAATATAAAACTGTTCTCGTGGAACTTCGGAAACTAATCGAGGATAGTAAGCCGGGTGACCGGCTACCCACCGTTCGGGCGATGATGGACGAGTATCAGGTGAGCCAGGCCGCCATCGAAAGGTGCCTGGATCAACTGGAACGAGACGGGCATATACGGCGTGACCGTGGTAGTGGAATTTTTATCGAGGGAAGTAAGCCTCGAAGCACTGTTATCGGCGTCTACACTGACGGTGAATCCTCCTACCATGCTCACAGTCTGTTCATGCAGGGAGTACGTGATGCTGCTGCCCGCCAAGGTTTCCATGTTGCGGACTTTGGTCCCAAAAACATGTACGACAGTCAGGAAGAAATCCTCGCGACCATGAATGAAATGGGATTCGCCGGCATTATTACGGCACTTTCCTCGATGGGCTTGTTCAATATTGAGAGCGACCGGCAACTGGCGAAGGCGTTCAAGGAAATACGGATTCCCTTGGTCACCTGCCGTCCCTTTCCAGCCGTCATGGCGGATACAGTCATGCCCGACTACTTTTCGGCCTTTCAGTCTTTGGGGGCATACCTTCGAGATCATGTAATTGGTCCCATCAAATTCATCGCACACCAGGGACTCTTCTCCCTATCGCGGCTGCATGGGCTGCGAGCGGGTCTGCTACCTCGACAGGACCTTGAACCGGAGCTGGTGGACGGTTCCAGAACGAGTGCTTATGAAAGAGCACGACAGTTGAACCTTGAGAAATGGCGGGGAACACTTGTGATCGGAGTACCGCCAAGGGAACCGGGTCTTGTTACCATCCTTGAAAACTTCCATTGCACCGAAGGTGAAGGCCAAGAGCTGGCAGTGGTTTTAGAGAGTACCCAACAGCTACCGGTGTCATTGTGCGCGCATGTCGTCATCAGGCCCAGCTACCGCATGGGCGAAGTTGCCACGGATGTTCTCATCCGGAGAATCCGTGGATTCCGCGGGGAAATGATCCATGAGATCGTCCCTCACCAGATCCTCTACCATAACAAATTGGCGCTCGTCGGCATGGAACAGGGAGATCCTTCAGCCGAATAGGCAAAGTGGAATTCATCGATTCGATATAACTGCCAAGGCTGACCACCAATCGTTGGAGGTGCTCACATGAGCTGGTTGGCAGTGTTTTTTCTCTATGTGCCATTCTTGTCTATCCTCAGAAGAAATGTGATAGATGGGGGGAAGAGTGAACAACCACCGCCTATAAGGCGGTGGCTTCTATAACGGACTG
>CAZORO010000456.1:2814-4841 GCA_964581845.1 uncultured bacterium | reverse complement strand
TGTGAACCTCCCTTGTGTAGTTCTTTGATATGGTTGCAGAACACTTTGTTGAAAGAAGAGATCTTTTTCTTGGATTCCCACCTTCGCGGGATTGACATGACAAGACATTTCCCCTGTGAATAGTCATTCCCGCGTAGACGGGAATCCACGGCGTCACCAAGTGACGAAGTTGGAGACAGTGTATATCCGTTACTCGTGGAATGTGTGCGTGTATTTGGGATCATGCCAACGTTCGAAGGGGGCGACTTTGGCAATGACTACAATCCCTTCATCGGAAACAAAATAGCGTTGACGGTCCCTTTCGAGATCGTAGCCAATGGTCTCTCCCTCGGGGATCTTTACATACTTGTCGACAATCGCTCTACGGATGCGCGCGCCGCGTCCAATCTCGACCTCGTGCATGATAATGGAGTCATGAATCTCGGTATAACTGTGTACGAAGACTCCAGGTGAAAGGATACTGTTGCGGACCAAGGCTCCAGAGATGATGCAGCCCGCGCAGATGAGCGAGTCATAGGCCACACCACGCCGCATCTCCCATTCCCAGTCAAAAACAAACTTCGCGGGCGGCACATGATAATTCGCGGTCCGTATTGGCCACTGGCGGTTATATAAATCGAAGACAGGATCAATCGAACGCAGGTCCATATTAGCTTCGTAGTAGGCTTCGATGGTTCCCACATCTCTCCAGTAGCCGCGCTCTCGCGACTGCTGTCCGGGTAGCGTATTAGTGGAAAAATCATAGGCAAAGACCCTGTTGGAATCGATCATCTTTGGGATGATGTCTTTGCCAAAATCATGGGAGCTATGTGGATTCTGATGGTCCTCCTCGAGCGCCCGGATCAATGGATCAGTCTCGAAGATGTAGTTGCCCATTGAAACCAAGGCATGACTTGGGTCATAAGGTAAGGACTTCGGACGGCTGGGTTTTTCTTCCCAGCTAATGATCCGCCAATTGTCATCGATTTCAATAACACCGAATTGATCGGCCTTATCAATGGGAACCGGGATGGCTGATATAGTCAGTTCGGCCCCTTTGTCGCAGTGCCAGGCGATCATCTGGCGCACATCCATCTTGTAGACGTGGTCGCCTCCGAAAACACATAAGCGCCGGGGTGATTCGTCATAAAGAAGGTTCAAGTTCTGATAGATGGCATCAGCGGTTCCTTGGTACCAAACCTCACCCGTTGCCATTTGGGCAGGTACAGGATCGATATAATGCCCAAAGGCCCTGTTCATGTACCATGAATCATAAAGGTGCTTGTTCAAAGAGTTGGATTTGAATTGAGTTAGGACCTTGATCTTAAATAAGCCCGAATTAATGAAATTGGAGAGGACAAAATCGATGATGCGGTATTTACCACCGAAGGTGACCGCTGGTTTCGCTCTGACGCGGGTTAGGGGATCCAGTCTGCTCCCGCGTCCCCCAGCAAGGATCATGACGAGAGTGCGGTCTAGATCGAGCGCCATCGTTGTCGCCTCTACGGGAACCAATGTCTACCGGGCCGGTCCTTTCCTGGGGTAGTGACGTACAAGGATGACAACGGAGGAACGATCTCTGTCTCATCCTCGCCGGCCGGGCAACCGACAAAGAATGATAGAACCTCTCCGGGGCGGGATTCAAGGATTTCCCAAGAAAGAGAGGCTTCAAGAACTTTTTTTTCCGAGGCATTGCCATGCGAGGATGAAACTTCCTCCCAAGGTAATTGTTCTGAATTGGGTTCGTTGGCCATCACAAGCGGTCCCTTCATAATCTTCATCCCCCCATCCCAGGGGATAAAACGCAGCCGCATGGGGGTGGGGCCCGTGATACGTAACTCATACCGCCAGGGAAAACTTGTTCGACGGTAAGACGATGAAGGATTCACACGGAGATAGAAACAGTTTTCATCGACCCCGTAACAGATTTCTTCAATACGCAGCTTACCCACTGGTTGCATGGCTCCGCCTTGCCTCGACGGCTCGAATCGCGCCGCCGCGCACCATTCGTAATAATGCGTCTCCAGGCCATCGATGATGGGAGAAGC
>CAZORO010000456.1:595-2804 GCA_964581845.1 uncultured bacterium | reverse complement strand
CACGAGATAGGGGTCCATCCGTGTGACTCGTTCGGACAAAACTGTCTCCACCGGATTATGTAACGCGGTGGGGGATTCCTCATCAATAAGGTCATACACGCGCAGGAGATGAAGGCGGAACATTTCATCGAAGAGGGCATCCTGGCGGGATTGTTGAGAGGATCCAAACCACCATAACCAGTCGCTCCCCTCGGCCACATAAAGCTCCTCCCAGGCCTCGGCCAACTGTTCTTTGGGTACCTTTTGAGACCGTGCGGCCCCGGTCAAAGCATTGCGTGTTTCCTGAAGCAGTCCCCAGGCCTTCCGGTCCGCCTCCTCACCCATCCAGATGAAAAAGTTGCCATTGATCCAGGAACCTGCTGAAAGGTTGGGCAGTGGAATGGGCTTCCGCCCCTTGAGGGCCTCGGATACTGTGAGGCAACGGATCTCCGGTGTTTCCTCGATTAGACGATATAAGGCATCAAGGAAAGGTCCTCCATCCTTGTCATAATACTCCCAGCAGTTCTCTCCATCGAGGATGATGCTAACAAGAGGCGGTTCAGGATGGTTCCATGCTTTCCTGATTGAGAGGATCTCTCCTACCAGGTGACGCGCCGCGTCCTCGGGTTCCCATGTGGCATAACGGAAGCCGATCAGATCCGATAGCCGATGATCCCGGAACAAGATAATGGGACCTTGGCCATTCAGAGTGCCATAGGGAAGATAGAGGTGGTCCATGGCGGGATGGCTATCCTGGGCCTTGCGCAAGGGTTGCCCCAGAGAACGAGCCAGGATCTCCTCATCGGAGGCAAACCACTCGATTCCGGTTTCTTTAAGAAGCTTAGCAACTTCCTGGCTCACAGAACCCTCGGAGGGCCACATCCCACGGGGTTTCCGGCCATATCGTTGTTCGAAGAAGGCAATTGCTGTCTCCACCTGGATACGGGCATCTTCGGGGTTCCTGGCCCAGGAATCATGGAGAGGGCAATCTGGAATTGCCTCCCTGACCGAGGTGGGATCTATCAGAAGGGGCAGAATGGGATGGTAGTAGGGGCTCACCGAAATCTCGATGCGTTCCTCATCCAGTAACCGTTTGTAAATGGAAAGTGACTCCCCTAACCAATATCGCATCCTGTCGAGGAGGTCTTCCTTACGAGATTCCTCAAAATTCTGTCCTCTATGGAAGAGTTCCTCGAAGGTGCCATCCTGCTCACGGAGCAAGGGATCGATCCAGGACAATTGCCTCCAGAACTGCAGGTCTCTCCATTCTTGGGAGGACCAGCGTTGGATCACATCGGTGGCACCCTTTAACCGGTAATCCCGCAATAGGGAGGTATAGCGCGGATAGGGCCGGACCATTCGCTCTTCTGGAGCAAGGAAGAAGCTTTTGAGTATCAGGTGCTTTTCAGTATCGGAGAGGGCCTCAGCATGGCGTAGAAAAAGGTCGAGTTCAGTCTCCTGCCAGATGCCACTCAGATAGCACTCGATTTGTTCGACCAGTGATGGCACCAGGTTGAAGGTCTGATGGATTCCATTAAACCGGCTCAAACGGGCCGGCATGTCATAGTAGTCCTTCAGGGCATGTAAACGTACCCAGGGGAGCAGTATTCTTCTTTGGGCCCGGTCACGGTAATCGGGCTGGTGCATGTGCCAGATGAAGACAAGGTCGAGAGTCTCCTGATCCACGTTCAATGCTGAGGCTCCAACAACTGGTGGAAGAGAGCTTCGTACCGGGCGGCGGACCGCTGCCAGGAGAAGTCACATGCCATGCCGCGCCGTTGCAGAGCCACCCAGGCGGTTTTGTCTCTGTACACCGCCAACGCCCGCCGGATGGCCTGTAGAAAATCTTTCGGCTCCGGCTGGTGGAATACAAAACCATACCCATCGCGCTGGGCATCGTTATAGTCCCGGATCACATCTGCCAAACCCCCGGCCTGCCGGACTATCGCTGGTGTGCCATATTTCAAGGAATATAGCTGAATTAATTCGCAGGGTTCATAACGGGAAGGCATGAGGAAAAAGTCGGAACCAGCGATCATTCGATGAGCTCGGTCCTCGTCTGGTCCGGCAGAAAGCGAGACCTGACTAGGAAAACGCATGATCAAATCGCCCAAAAGACGTTCATATTCAGGCTTACCCTCACACTGGATGACAAGTTGAACCTCCCCCTCCAAGAGCATCACTTCCATGGCGGCATAGCATCCGATCTCGCTTCCGCCGAACGTTGATA
>CAZORO010000456.1:231-585 GCA_964581845.1 uncultured bacterium | reverse complement strand
GTCATCAAACCAGCTTAGTGAAGCCAGAAGAGGAATGTCCGGGGTGGCGGGGAGACCAAACTCTGTTTGCAGCGCGGCCTTACAAACCGCTTTTCCAGAAAGGTCATGGGGATAGTACTGGGCTGGAATCGTGGTATCAATGGCCGGATCCCACACCTCATAATCAACACCTTTGAGGATCCCCACCAAGCGGTGGCGGTTCGCGTGAATCACTGATTCCATGCCACGCCCATATTCCGGAGTCATCACCTCCGCCGCGTAGCGTTCGCTAACCGTGGTTAGGGCATCCGCGTAGATGAGCCCCCCCTTCAGCAGGTTGACATCTCCAAAAAACTCCATCCCATCTGGGGTAAA
>CAZORO010000456.1:0-221 GCA_964581845.1 uncultured bacterium | reverse complement strand
TCCAGGGAAGTCCGGTGACGGGGTATTGGTCGCGGGGAAAGAAGCCTTGAAAGGCCAGATTGTGGAATGTGAATACCGACCTGACCCGCGAAAGCTTGGGATCATCCCTTTCAGTGGTTTTCAGATACGCCGGAACCAAGGCTGTTTGCCAATCATGGCAATGGACGATATCGGCATCGTATTCACCTGACCTTAGAAGTTGAACCACGCTCCGGCAGAAG
>CAZORO010000455.1:0-4853 GCA_964581845.1 uncultured bacterium | reverse complement strand
CGTCACAGAGGGTTGTTGAGACCAGCCCATTCTCCTCGAGCGGGTGGGGAGTCACTGCACTATGGCTGGCGACCACCACGGTTGCCTCGGTCTTTGTTTGTGAATCCGGGCTTTCCGGAATGAATCGGACTGGTGCGATGGAGAGGGTCGTGAGTTCTTCGGGCAAGAGGCAGACCAGGTGCACAATCATCGTAGTGGCTCCCAGGAGACCGGAATGTAAATCAACTTGGACATACCCCTCCCCGGCGTTTCCATTTGGCTCTTGCCACCAGTCCTTGATGTCCTGTCCCTCGATTCGTTCGCAACGGTACCCGGCGGGGATCATGATTCGCATCCGGAAGAGGGGATGCTTCTTGATCTCGATGTTGACTAGAACCGTCTCCTCGATCTTCTTACTCGCTACCTGGAAGAGGTAATCCAACCGCCAGTTAACCTCCTGTGGCCGTTTGAGGACTTCATAACGGAGCACGCCGGTGTTATTCGGGGCATCGAAAGCTCCCACTGTGTTGAGATTAGGAGATACCTCTTCCGGGTTTTTGTCACGCCGGAAACCATCAGTTTCGACACGTAGATCGAGCCAGGGCGCGCAAAGCAGAGTGACCCTGAAGGCGGTTTCCTGGACACCCGGTAGCACCACTAAAGGAACCTCACGCTGTGTGGCGTCCACTACCCTTTCGGCGGTCAGTTGAAGGTGCGCCGAATCCGCCACCTCTTCCAGGAGCTGAACCTGAAGCATGCGTTGCCCCTCCCGCTCCACCATGGACCAGCTGGCGAGGTTGGGGGCCAGGACCGAAGTGATCGACAAGCTGGGATGAGGTTGGAACAGGAACCCGGAACGTTTCTCCCCCTGATAATTCAGATCCACATCCGCTTTCCAGTTCTCCACCTTCCCAACGACGCTGTGTTGGATCTGAACACTGGCTTTCACCGGCACGGGAGGACGTTCCCGCGAGGCTTCGGGATACCATCTCACCTCCAGCAAAGGTGTTTTCCCGATAGCTGCCAGGATCTCCTTTCGTCCTGCCTCTGACTTTGTGTCTACACCCCCGATGAACGGTTGGATACTTGCCCCGAGCTGCTCTTTGGGGAGAATAACTCTCACCCTGGAGAGGGAGACTGTTGGGATGGCTTGGAAAATGGATCCTGAAAGCTCCCCCGGCTTGCATGGGTAGGATATTTCCACCTCGAACAGGTGTGGGCCACGTTGGTCAACATGCAACCAGCAACGTCCCTCCCGCTCTTCAAGCAGAGCGGATTGACCATCCAGACGTGCACTTTCAATAAATGCTCTTTCAAAGGGGAAGGGAATCGAGACCCAGCTTCCAGAGGCATATGTGATGCGGTAACTGGCCTTAAGGGTTGCTGAGGACTCTGCAACTGAGAGGGTGTAATCAGCATGATCCAGAGTGAAGGCCACAGGCCCTGTTTCCTTGTCAGTTTCTTGAAGATTCACCTTAGCGGCCTTCAACAACTTGTTGAAATCCTCAATGGGTATCCAGTATCTCGATTCAGCCGTAGCTGACTCTGGATGGTGGTAGTCGTAGGGGATGTAAACCGTGGAGGTCTGTGCGTTTGCGGAGGTCACGACAATGAAGAAGAGCAGGGAGGCCACTTGGCCAGTCTTGAGTAGCCAACGGTCACGGCAGCGGACTACCAGGGCAAGACAGACACCGAGGAAAACCCCTACAAGGAGTTGGTTGCAGAGAGCGGTCCACTCATCGCCCAGCACAAAGGGAGCCGTGCTCAAGATAAAGACTGCCCAAATGCTCCTCCAGATCAGGTTCCTTTCCCGGATCACCATGAAAAACAACAGAGCCATGAATAGCACCTTGAGCAGATCCCATCTATTCTGGGTCTCCACCCGCCGGAATCCCATCGAAATGTGTTCCCCCGCGCGTAGATCACGGAAGACATACTCAACCCCTTGGGGTTGGAGTTGGATATCCAAGGGGAGCAACCCAGCCATCTGTGCCAAAGGCTTCCTGGCGGCGGTCTCGACCGCCCCCACAGTGGGGACTGCCACCTGTGGCACTCCCTGCCTGGGTGCGGCTGGAATCTCCACCACATTGGGCCTCTCCATCTGTTCTGGTTCCGCTCTCAAGGCCACTTGACCCTCTTGTGGCTGTCTGCTGCTGGGTGTGTCAAACGCATAATAGTCTGCATCAAGTGCGGGAGCATTCGCCGAAGGAACAGCTCGCTCAAGATCTCTTGACCACATTTGGTCTGGCGCCTGTTTGATCTCCGAATCATCGAAACCTTCGACAAGGTACGGTATCCCTACAGTTGCCTGACGGCGTCCAGCGGCGGTCAACTTATCTCCTGCTTGGGGCTGTGGGATGGTTCCTCGTTGTACACCCCCCATGGAATACTCGATGTCTCCTCCAGACTCATCCCTCAGGTAACGGACCATGGGTTCATTAGGTTGGATTGTGTCAGATAATGGGAAATTCCCTGTAAGAATATCGAATAGGGAGTGGACTATGCTGGGAATAAATGGTTCCTGAAACTTGCCTTCCTGTTCCTTCAGATCGCTGTCAATGACAGTGTAGAGGTACTCTGCCGGGAGATAGAACCGCCAGGTGGTTTCTGCCACGGGAACCGTGCTTGGCAGGCTGGGGGCGAGCACCTCAAATGAACCGGCCTTGCCCAGAGGTCTCATTTGGGTTTCATAGACCAGCCCGACCTCCACCGCGTTGTCCCTCTTCAGCGAGTCGCCCAGCGGGATCCGAATACTCCCCTCCTCGCCTGTCATCGGTTTCACCGGCTCTCCGGCGACCCGCGCGGTCCATAACTCGCTGCCCTTGGGAAGAATGGCATTCAGAAAAGGAACCCGCACACCACGCAGGGCATAGACCGCCTGCGACCGCGCCAGGCCATCCTTGCTTAGCACCGTGGTCAACACGAGGGAGTCCGCCATGGCGGAGAGAACTGGCTCCGGTGTGTGACGAGTGGCTTTGAGATGGAGGGAGTAGGGGTGGACAAAATACTCAAAGGCCGCGATCAGACGGCGTGAGGGGGTGTAGGAATTCATGCGGGGCAGGGCTTCACTCGTTGGATCGAGACCCGAGAGTCCCTCGGTTTTGAACTCGATCTTGGTCTCAGTGTTGGCTTCCACGATGAGATAGCCCCGCTCTCGCCGTGCGCCCGGCACCCAGATCTCAGGAGCGGCAACTTCTCCATTCATCGAGATCTCGCCATGGAAATGAACCTCGAATTCCCTCCCGGCTTCATCGCGGAGAACCAGGTTCCAGACATCGCCCGTTTCAGTTTGGGTCATCGTCCGTTCGCTGATGCGTTCGCTCTCCGGAAAGAAGCTGGCCCCGAGACCCTTGGGGAAGGCCAGCTGAAATTCCCTTTGTCCGCCTCCCTCCAGGAAGTACCGTACCTCCCCATGGACTGAGAGGAATCCCTCCTTGGGAAGCAAACTCTGCAGGACCAGCGCTCTTGTCTCAGCGGGCTTTCGCGAGACATGTACTAACAGCTCGGCATAGCCCCGGTAGGAGAAGGATTGGATGGCATTGGGGTGTTGCGGAGGTTTCGGAGCGGTTTCCATCTCACCCCACTCCAGATCGGTCAACTGCAGGCAGTCCACGGCGCCCACAGCCAGGATCCCGCTCATGGAGGAGGCTTCCTTGATCTCAGATGGCCCAATCAGAACAGCAAGGCCCTCTTTGCTAAGTGGGTGATACTCTTTGGGACACAACGTGGTTTGGAGGACATATGCCAACTGGAGTCCTGTTGTGAGAGGACGGGGGAGCTCGATTAAGATGTGTTGTTCTCCTGTGGTTTGCCGGATATCCACATCCACCGGCTGCCCCTGTTCATCCACGAGGCTGACAAACTCCTCCTCTTGAGGAATCGTCAAAGTGATCCGTGGCGTCTCCCCACGCCGTTGTGAGAACCCAAGACGCCGTTCGTAATGGATGGCGTCCTTACGGAACTCCACCCAACTGTCCACGACCGCCTCAAGTGAACGGATATCCCGCGAACATAAAAAGCTTAAGGACACCGGTTCGGAGAAGAAACGGAAAGAGGCAAGAAAGCGGTCGCGGATATCCATCTGTTTTCCGAAAAAGACCGCTGTATCAACTGCCTCAAGGTTGGTGATCTGGTCGACACGCAACCGCAGCCCCGGAGAACCCACCAGAGCCATTTCACCATAGTGACGGGTGACACCAGGCACCTCCAGCACAGGGAGTTGAGTCACCCCTCCGCTCGGCTCAAAGGGAACTTCAATTGTGATTTCCCCATCCAGGTTACTTTGCTTGTCACTGCCTCTTGCAAGAGTCACTTGACGATCCTCGATGCGCCAATCACGGATCGAGGGACCCGCCAACTTCCGCACACTGCCACCTGGAGGAATCAAAAAACTTACTGTCTCCGGCAGGTCTCCAGCCAGCGTTGAGAAACCAAACGAACCAGTGATCTGAATGACACCATCCTGGATCGCATAAGCCAGGTGAGACTGCGCGAAGATGGCGGTTTCCTGCGAAACTTCCCCATCTTTCGAAGGGAACCACTCCAACTCAATCTTGGCATTCCCACCCAGGGCCACTTTCGCGATGGTCGTGGATTCTTCGAATGTTGTATGAACCGGAACAGAACCACGAACCTCCTGTCTGCCCGGTAGATGGATCTGGAGCGCTCCGGTGGGAACTCGGGGTGCCTCAAAGGCGATACGGCTCCTTCCTTGCTCTTTCATGACGGGCACAAGTAGATGGACAGAGACCTTGTGTGTCCCGGAGCCATACAGGAAGAGGCGGCTTGTCTTGTCATCGAATAGCCAACGGCTGGATGTCTCCAGCTGGGTGGGCGCGGTCCCCTTGAATGTGAAGGGAACCCCGGACCATGTG
>CAZORO010000454.1:0-4857 GCA_964581845.1 uncultured bacterium | reverse complement strand
ACATCTTCACCATGGATACTCGTCCCGGCCAGGATTTCCGCGATACTTCCAGAATCATCGAGGATGGCTGGTCTCATGCCACGCCATCCAAAGATATTCTGAAAGGTCTGGAGGTTCGCTTTGCTTCAGCGCTCTCCCAACGGCGGAAGTAATTTTCACCCTGTTCATGTTCCATGGGGAATGGGATACTCTCTTCTTACTAGACTGAGCGAGGAGTCAAGCCATGGCTGTTTGCACGGTATGCGGAGATATCTTCAATAACGAGACTGGTTATTGCCCCACATGTGGAGCCGAATACAGGGTGGAAGTTGGCGGGAAGGATGCAAGTGACCTTTTCAAGGAGGCTCGGCAACGTATCGAGGCGGGTCAGGTCATCGATGCCAAGGGGCTACTGACCCAAGCAATCAAGATGGATGAGACCAACCCCGATTACCGTTTCTTCCTCGGAAGCACTCTCTATAAGCTGGGTGATTACGAGGGGGCTTTCAATGCATGGCAGAAAGCCGACCGGCTTCAACCCAATAATGATCGCATTCTCAAGTGTCTCGTGGCCGCGCGCCAGAGGATGACCGAGTCCGCGAAATAGCATTGATCAGGCCTATGTCCCAGGGGGCCCGTCAACGTTTCGAGTCTCTCTCCAAGACACTCCGTTACATCCTTGGCAGTGCCCCGGATGAGTTTGGACTGATCCTTGATAGCGAGGGTTGGATCCAGATCAAACACCTTGTTCAAGCTCTGAATGAAGTGGACCAGTGGAAAGGGACTAACGCAGCGCGCATTACGGACCTCCTGTGGCAGATGGAGGACTGCCCTTTCGAGATCGAGGGCTCCAGAATCCGCATCAAGTCCAGTCATTTGGAATTCTCCACTCCCCCACAAAAGGAACCTTTTCCACCACCGGCTGTTTTGTTTCTGGCTGCCCGGCGTAAATCCTATCCCGTGATCCATGAGAAAGGGATTCGCTCCCTTGGTGAGGATGAGATTGTCTTGGCGAGGACCTCCGGCATGGCGCTACGTATCGGTCACCGCCGTGATCCACGTCCCATCCTTGTGGAGGTTCACACACGCATCGCCGAGGAACATGGGTCTCGTTTTCAATCGTATGGCACGAACCTTTTCTGCGTGGATCAGCTCGGAGCTGAATGTCTACGCGGTCCCTCGCCCAAGCATCTCGAAGGTTTATTATCTCTCAAGAGGCCAGGGCCGAAGCCAGCCAGAGCCGACGATCCCTCAGGGCCACGAGGCATGGCATGGAATCCAGCCCAGGACCGCTTGTTGTTCCGTGATCCAGAGGAACAAAAGGCTCTCTTACGGCGGGAGCGTGACCGTAAACGGGTGGATTGGAAGGACTCCAGCCGGCGTGAACGAAGACGGGAGGAATAAGACCGGTGCCTTATGCAAAATTCCGGATATACTTTGGCCACCGCCTGTTCCCGCCGATAAGCTTTTGTTGGGTTCCCTCGGTTACAGGAGGATGCAGGCGGCCCACAATATCTAGAGGAATAGTCTGCCCATGATTACAACATGGAGAGGCAAGAACCGGCGTCTCATCGAGGAGGCCATGCACGAGGCCAGCCGCCGTGGAATGAAACACCCCACGCTCATCGATATTGCCCCCGGCGCGGTCACCCAATTACTCTCTCCCTACTTCCCCCAGCAAGCAGGATTCATCTCTCATATTTTGAGTCCCATTGATAAAGCTTTGCGGTTGACAAGCCGTTTTCCTGTGGTCTGTCATGAGATCGAAGAGATCCTCGAGGTCTTTTCTCCCATGAAACCAGCCCACCTCTCTGTGCTCTATGCGGATGAGGATGTCGCCCGTGCGGTACCCGAAAGTGATTTGATTCTGATGAATCCCGCCGACATTAACCGGGATGCCCTGCTTGAGATCGGTGATGTGGTTCTCTGCTACAATGCCATCTCCAAAGCGGCTAATCCCAAACGTAGCCTGGAGAATCTGCTTCACTCTGTAAAACTGGGGGGCCTGTTGTCAATCGACTCTGGTACTGACTGGAGTTTGAACCCACGAACTGACCCGCTGTTCATTGGGATTACCAAGAACCTATTCGTCAAAGAGTTCTAGCTCGAAAGGGGTATCCATCAATCATGGCTCACATCGCTGCTTATTACTTCCCCAATTACCACCGTGATCCCCGTAATGACCAATGGCATGGTGCTGGATGGACTGAGTGGGAGTTGGTGAAGGTTGCGCGTTCACGGTTTCCTGGTCATTCCCAGCCAAAGGTTCCTGCCTGGGGGTTTGAGGATGAATCGGATCCGGCTGTTGCTGGCAAGAAGATCCAGACTGCTGTCAACCATGGCGTGAATTCATTCATCTTCGATTGGTACTGGTATGAGGATGGTCCCTATCTCAATGGCGCGCTCGAGAAAGGATTCCTCAAAGCCTCGAACCTGAACCAGTTTTCCTTTGGTTTGATGTGGGCCAATCATGACTGGCTGGATATTCACCCCATGAAATACAAGACAACACCTCAACTTCTCGCACCGGGGGTGTTTTCACCGGAGGCTTTTGAACGCGCCACGGATCATATCGTCCAAACCTATTTCGCCTCTCCTTCTTACTGGAAACTGGAAGGGAAGGCGTATTTCTCCATCTATGAACTCGATAAGCTGCTGGAAAGCTTGGGTGGAGTCGAGAACACCAAAAAGGCCTTGCGGCGTTTCGATGCCAAAGCTCGCCAAGTGAGATGTCAGGGAGTTCACTTGAATGCTGTGGTCTGGAAGATTCCAGTTCTCCCGGGTGAATCTATGGTGGCCGATCCGGATAGCCTGCTCAAGGAGCTCGGTTTCGCGAGCACCACCAGCTATGTCTGGATTCACCACGACTGGCCTCAATCGTTTCCCACAGCCTCTTATACTGAAATGGCTCAACGTGCCCGTGAGCATTGGCCAAATCTCGCGGCTGAACATACTCTTCCTTATTTCCCCAATGTCACCATGGGATGGGATCCTAGTCCACGCGCTTGCCAGAGCGATGTCTATGACAATCTGGGTTATCCCTATGGCTTCATCCTGGAGGGGAATACCCCGGAAGCCTTTAAGGCCGTTCTCATCTCGGCCAGAGATTACCTGGAGTCCCGCCCCGGGACAGAGAGGATTCTTACCATCAACGCCTGGAATGAGTGGACCGAGGGGAGTTATCTTGAGCCGGATACAGTTCATGGCATGGCCTATCTGGAGGCTATCCGCCAGGTCTTTGGCCGGGCAGGGTAATGTTTCTGCTGGGCGACTTAGTTTCTTTCGGTTTGTTTGTGAGGCTAGCGGTGGCCTCGCTGCTGTGGGTATTTCTTCATCTCTTGATTCGTTTCCATCCACGTGGAATCGAAATCGTGGGGATCATTTTAATCCTTCTTGGATTCCTTTGCTGGATGATTCGTCCAGGAATATTCCCGCCTTATGGACCATTCCTCCTGCTCTTGGGCTTTCTGATTCATATTCTGGGCCGTGTCCTGCACTGGCTCAGGATGTAAACAAGTCTCCCCATTCCCTTCAAAGCTGATAATCCATCTGCGAGAATAAGTTCACGACACTGTGGGAACCGGTCACCAAGCCGAATCCCCCCTTTGATCTTTTTAAGAAGGAGTTGTTCCATTGCCCATGTCCGTCTATCGTCGAATGAGGGGTTTTACATTAATTGAACTACTGATTGTCATCGCCATTATCCTCATCCTGATCGGTATCGCTCTTCCGAATTTCCTCGAGGCTCAAATCCGCGCCAAGGTGACCCGTGCCCAAGGGGAAATGAACTCTCTCGCCACCGCGCTGGAGTCCTACCAGGTCGAATGGAAAATGTACCCCGCCGATGGCGATGACCTGATGCCATTCGAGTATTCCAATTTCAATGCTTTGGCGCGCTTAAGTGTGCTCACCACCCCGGTGGCGCTTATTAAAACCATCCCCTTTGATCCCTTTCATGGGGAGGTAGCCACTTTCAGTGGATCCGACCTGCTGTTTCCAGGTCCACCCCCCTACACTTACTCCTACAACACCTTCGGATCCTATGCCGGTGATCCAGTGCAACCCGTCAACCAAGGCAAGCCGGACAACTATGGGGTCTCCTCGCTTGGTCCCGATCTCACTTATAGCGCGGATTACACGGGAGCGACTCCTTACTCACCCACCAATGGAACCAAATCATATGGTGACATTGTCAAGCAAGGGGGACGCCGCCATAAACTCTGGCGGTAACCGGGTCTCTCAGCCGGATTGGATCATCGTGCGGATTTCCTGGAGTACCTGCTCCGCTGAAATCTCCACCATACAGGGAGCTGGCTGCTGTTTGAATTTACATTCACGCAGATAACAGGGTTGGCATTGGTAAGGTTCCTGGAGTACCACCGCCGTGGGGGAATACGGCCCTGTCCGTTCAGGATTGGCGGGTCCAAATAGAGCCACTACGGGAAGCCCGGCGCAAATGGCCACATGCATTGGTCCGGTGTCCCCTGTCACGAGGACATCGAAGTGTGTCATTACCGCGGCGAGATCGAGTAGACCGCATTTTCCAACGATACTTGGTAGTGGTTTCCCCACCAGGTTCAGAATTGCATTTTCTCCATCATGGTCATCTGGACCGCCGGTTAACACCGGGGCATATCCAACTTCGATCAAGCGGTTTGCAAGCTCAGCGAAATGTATATGGCCCCACTGATTCGCGGGTTTCCGGGCCGAGAAGTTGAGCAGGATACGTGGCTGTCCAGCGGAGAGATGCAAGGCCGAGAGAACCTGCTCGGCTTTCAAACGGTGGGAAGGCTGCACCGGAAGTGTAAAATCGCGTTCGATCTCCCCCCGCCGGGTGGCATACTTCACGGAGCACCCCAATGCTCCCAGCAGGTCAAG
>CAZORO010000453.1:0-4865 GCA_964581845.1 uncultured bacterium | reverse complement strand
TTCAAGCGCGGCGCAAGCGGCTCCCAAACCAGGTGTGCTGGTTTTCGCGCCACACACTGTCCCGAGACAGCCATTCAAATCAAAACGGAAGACATACCAAGTAAGGATGAAGGCGGTCAAAATCGGTGTGATGGTGACCAGCGCCCCGGCACATAATATCGTGATTCCTTGCTCTCTCAGAACCTCCATGAAATGTGTTCCTGCATCGGTACCAGCCCCGGCCAGGAAGAATACCAAACCGAGTTCGCGCAGAAGAAACCGGGCAGCGGAAGGAGTTCTTATGTGAAAATAGCCCAAATGGCCGAGGTAACTGAGCACAAGCGCCACGAGCAGCGGTCCACCCGCCAGTCCCAACCGGACAGTCACTCCTCCCGGAAGCCCGATGGGAAGGTATGCCAGCAGGATCCCCAGGGTGATCCCCACGGAGAAGGGGAGGAGTGGGGTTTCATGGATTCTCTTCTCCTGCCGCCCGATGAAACCAATAAAGGTCTCGCAGTCCTCCGGGCTGCCCACAATCCGCAACAGATCCCCGGTTTCGAGCCGCATCTTCCCTGTGGGAACCACCTCGATATCCTCACGGGCAAGACGGGTGACAATGATCCCGAAACGCTGGCTGACCTCCAGCTCAGCTAGCGTTTTTCCCGCCACACGATGTTCGGAAACAAAAACCTCACGGGTGATCACATCTTTTGAAAGAGGTATTTCTTGATCCGTCTCGGGACCAAGTATGACCTCTACCTTGGTCAAGTCCGCTGGTGTTCCCACCGCCAATACGACATCGCCCACCTTGAGAATCGAATCCAACTTGGCGGCGAAAACCCGGTTTCCCCTTTTGATTCTGGAAATGTTAACCTTCGCCATTCCATGCAGACCTATCTCATCCAGGCTTTTGCCCTCGCACTGAGGATTCTGGATCAGCAACTTGCGTGTCGTAATCGAGGTCTTCAAGGCCGGAGAACCTTTCTCCATCCCGGAATCTGGCTTTTGCCGTTTTGGCTCTACCAGTAGGGGAACAAGTTGAACGAACAAGACCACTCCCACGACTCCAAAGGGGTAGGCTAATCCATACCCCACCGAAACAAGGGGATCCGAGAGGACATCCAGTGCCGCCGCGAGCGCGGGGGTACTAGTCATCGCCCCCGCGAACATCCCGGCGCGTAAGGGAATGGGAAGATTGAGGAGCCATCCCATGAGATACGCCATGATCACCGCCGAGGTCACCGCTCCCAGACCGATCTGGAGGATGCTCAATCCTTGCCTCTGGAAGGTACTGAAAAAGCGTGGCCCCGCCTGAAGCCCAACCGCATAGACAAACAATATGACACCCAGATCCGCGATCACATGCGGAACACTCAGCCTGAGGTGACCAAACACCAGCGCGACAAAGAGCACCGCCGAGGAGCCCAGCGACACCCCTTTGATTCGTAATGTGCCCAATGAATACCCAATGGCGATGATCAGGAATAAAACCGCGATGGGATTCCCGGTAAAACGTTCAATGGTGCTCAATCTTTTTTCTCCGGTTGGATTTCCCTTTCCCGGAAGACCTCCTTGGCGGTATGCAGGGCGTTTAGAGCCGCCGGGAAACCAGCATACACCGCCAATTGCATCATGGCTTCCACCAATTCCTCCCGTGTCCAACCCACATTCAGGGCGATGTGAAGGTGAGCTTTAAGCTCCGCCTGAGCGTTTCCAAGCGTAACCAGGGAAGCCAATGTCACGAGTTCTCGGGTTTTCAAGTCGAGGGTGGGACGGCTGTACAGATCTCCGAAGGGAAACTCGAAGATATATCGCACCATGTCCGGAGCAATGTCCTGGAGACTCTCAAGGATGCGCTCTCCAGCCTGGCTATTGATCGAATCCAGCAGTTTCCGTCCGCGTTTATAACGGTCCGATGTCATGGTCTTGCTCCTTTTCCCACGGAAGAGTCAAACTACCATCTCCCTAAAGGGATTGGCAAGAATGAAGAAACTTAATGGGAGGTTCTCGTGCGAAAGATCGCTCTCCTTTTATTGATACAATCGATTCCGGTTCTCGCGGCGGCGCAGATAGCCATTGACCAAGCTCCTTCATCATCAACGAAGGCTTATCTGTTCACTTCTTTTCGTGGTAATGGAGAGGATGGTCTTCATTTAGCTTATAGCTTGGATGGTTACAAGTGGGAAGCATTGCACAATGATGAATCATTTCTTCAACCCAGGGCCGGAAACAAGCTAATGAGGGACCCCTGCCTACGGCGCGCCCCTGATGGAATCTTCCACATGGTATGGACAACGGGATGGAAGGAGAAAGGATTCGGCTACGCTTCTTCCCAGGATCTCATGAACTGGTCCGAGCAGGTCTTTGTGCCCATCACCGAAGAATTAAAAGGGACCATGAATACCTGGGCGCCTGAGTTGTTCTACGACCAAAAGAAGAACCAATGGCTCATCATCTGGGCCACCACTGTCGAAGGTTTTTTCCCTGAGATTGAGAAAGATGATGGGGGCTTCAATCACCGTCAGTACTACACCACAACACGTGATTTCAAGGTTTTTTCCGAGGCGAAACTCTTCTTCGATCCTGGGTACAACTGTATCGATGGAACCTTGATCGAGGAGGGTGGGAAGTATCACTTCATCTTCAAGGATGAGCGTGTAGGGATGAAGTGCCTGAGACGTGCGGTGGCGGATAACCCGGAAGGGCCTTTCTCTCCCGCTACGGAACCCTTTACAAGGGATTGGGTGGAAGGCCCCTCGGCGGTCAAGATGGGCGAGGAATGGTTTGTGTTCTTTGACCATTATGCGGCTCCTCAATTCTATGGTGCGGTTAAATCTAAGGACTTACTCCAATGGGAAGACATATCGGAAAAGATGGTATTCCCTAAGGATTTCCGCCATGGAACTGTAATCCAAATCGGCAAAGAAACACTTGATGGATTGCTTCGATAGCCCCCTTGGAAATCCAGGGGGACAGTGCCAACATGCCGGTCCACTACTTCAAGTGTTCCACAGGGGGGTCAACAGAGATGCGTGGTACCGTCAATGCGAAAGCTTTGGGAAACGCGACCAAGTTAGTTCAGGGTATCTCTCAAACCAAGATCTCGAATCCGATTGTCGAGAATACTGTCATCCGGGTCGAGGAAGACCACATCGATGTCCTGGCGACTAACCTCTCAGTCAGCATCCGGGTACGCCTCGCCGCTGAATCCACCGAGATGGGAGAAGCGGCACTCCCCGCAAAGCTTCTTTGGCAAGTAGTTGGTGTCCTTCCCGATGGCCCTGTGACGTTTTCCAAGAAGGGTAATGAAGTCATCCTTGAATCTGGACGCAACCGTTTCAAGATCTGCTCACTCAGCACTGAGGATTTCCCACCCTTTGTTCCAGAGGTCGAGGGACCAGTGATTGAAATTCCCACGGCGGTTGCCAGGCAAGCGATGGAGCGGACCGCTTTTGTCTGCTCGGAGGAGCGTGCACGTTATCAATTGGGTGGAGTCAAGTTTATCCATGAGGGTGGCAAGGTGTTATGGGTGGCGACTGATGGACGCCGCCTGTCGAAAGTCGCCCACGAGATCGAGGACCTTTCGGCTCCCAAGGCGGAGATGCTGGTCCCCCAGAAGACTGTCCAAGAGGTCATCCGGGCCCTGCCTGATGAGGGATTGCTGCGGATCACGATTGGACCGAAACGGGTACTCTTCGAAGCGGGTGAGAACACCATTGCCTCCACCCTCCTTGAGGATAACTTCCCCCCCTATGAGCCTCTCATTCCCTCCGCTTATGCGATTACGATCTCCGCTGACCGGGATGAGCTCATGGCCGCGGTGCGGCGGGCCGATGTTCTCGCCAATGAACGCAGCCGTCTGGTCACTCTCACGGCCCAGGATAATACCATCACTATTACCGGCCAGCGGATGGAAACGGGCGATGTCCGCAGCGTGATTGACGCGGTCACGGATGGGAATACTGCCGCGGCCTCCTACAACGCCAGGTTTCTCATGGAATGCCTTCGTGTTCTCGGTTCCGGAAGAGCTCTCTGGAGACTGGTGCAGGATGGTGGTCCCGCTTATATATCCAACGAAGAGGATGACACCTTCCTCCACATCATCATGCCGATGACGGTCCGCGAGGAAGAGGAACGGCCTTCGGTGGACTATGATGAAGATGAGGACTATGAGGACGAGGACGAGGAGGACGAGGAGGATCTGTGATCTCATCGCCGCCACGCCCCTCGTTGCTTGACCTCTCGCGCGAGGGCCTGTCGGAATGGTTGGATAACGCCGGGGAGGAGACTTACCGTGCCATGCAGATCCAGCACTGGATCCATGAGCAAGTCCCCTTCGCCGGGATGCACGATCTCCCAGCTCGTCTCAGGTCCCAGCTATGCCAAACCTTTGATGAAGGATACCTGCCGGTAGTTCAATGTGTGAAAGGAGAGGGAGCTGACCGTTTCCTGTTCCGGCTCTGGGATGGCGAGGCGGTGGAAAGTGTCCGCATCGGTCCCCATGAAGAATATACCGCCTGTCTTTCTACCCAGGTTGGGTGCGGTTTGCGGTGCTCTTTCTGTGCCTCGGGCAAGTTTGGTTTGACCCGCAACCTGTCAGTGGGAGAGATTGTGGGTCAGGTTCTGGCGCTTCGCTGTGAAACCACCAAGGCCTGTGGCCTGGATGGATGGCCAAGGCACTTGGTTTACATGGGGATGGGCGAACCTTTTCACAACTACAGCGCGACCCTGGAGTCCATCCGCCGCTTAATTGATCCCAAGGGAATCAATTTTGGGGCACGCCGTATCACCCTCTCCACCGCCGGAGTGATCCCAGAAATCTACCGCTTTGCGGGGGAGGATCTCCAGGTGGGATTGGCCATATCTCTCCATGCTCCCAATTCCGA